>DATCMN010000208.1:0-3636 GCA_036563405.1 Naasia sp.
ACGAGGAACCAGGCCCGCTCGGCCGCGACCAGCGAGTGCGGTTCCACCACCCGGCGGGTCTCCTCGCCCGCGCCGGACCGGTAGGCGAACCGCAGGCGCTCCCGGTCGCGGCAGGCGAGCGCCAGTTGGCCGAGGAGCTCGGGCGGGACCGGAGCGCCCGCCGGCCGCGCAGGCTGCAGATGCCCGCCCAGCGCGTTCACCCGCTCCCGCAGCGCTGGCGGGAGCACCTGCTCGAGCTTCGCGAGCGCGGTGAGCGTGGTCGACCCGCCGTCCGCGAGCCCCTGGGTCGCCGCGACCCGGAGCCCGATCGCCATCGTGACCGCCTCGTCGTCGGTGAGCAGCAGCGGGGGCAGAGCGGCACCGCCGGACAGACGGTAGCCGCCCGCCACCCCCGGCACCGACTCGACGCGGTAGCCGAGGGAGCGCACCCTGTCGATGTCCCGGCGCAGGGTGCGGGCCGTGACCCCCAGCCGGCGGGCGAGCTCGGACCCCGGCCAGTGCCGGTGGGTCTGCAGGAGTCCGAGCAGGGTGAGCACCCGGGAGGCGGTCGTGCTGTCGGACATGGAGCTCATTCTGCTCCGAATCGCGGACAGGAACTGTCCGCAACCGTTCCTACCCTTCGGGGCATGACCTCGGAAACCATCCTCGACGCCCGCAAGCTCACCAAGCGCTTCCCGGCGAAAGGCGGCCCCGTCGACGCCGTCACCGACCTCGACCTCGCCGTGCAGCGCGGCGAACTCGTCGCCTTCCTCGGCCCCAACGGGGCGGGCAAGTCGACGAGCCTCCGCATGCTCACCACCCTGCTCCCGCCCACCTCGGGAACGGCGGTGGTCGCCGGCTTCGACGTGCTCCGCGATCCGGCCGCCGTGCGCCGCCGCATCGGCTACATCGGGCAGGGCACGAGCGGCGGCCACAATCAGCGTGTCCGCGACGAGCTGCTCAGCCAGGGCGCGTTCTACGGGATGAGTCGGGCGGCGACAGCCAGGCGGGCCGACGAGCTGCTCGAGTCCCTCGAACTCGCGCCGCTCGCGAACCGCGGGGTCCTCAAGCTGAGCGGGGGCCAGAAGCGCCGACTGGACATCGCGCTCGGGCTCCTGCACTCCCCAGAACTGCTCTTCCTCGACGAGCCGTCGACCGGACTCGACCCGCAGAGCCGCGCCAACCTGTGGCGGCATCTGCTCGAGCTCCGCCGGCAGCACGGCACCACCATCTTCATCACCACCCACTACCTGGAGGAGGCGGACCGCTACGCCGAGCGTGTCCTCGTGATGGACAAGGGCCGCGTCATCGCCGATGACACAGCGCCCGCCCTCAAGTCCACGCTCGCGGGCGATGTGATCGGCGTCCGCTTCGCATCCGGCACGGACACCGCGGAGGCCCGCCGAGTGGCGGCGGGAGAGCACCCGTCCGCGATCGCCGACATCGGCGAAGCCCTCGAGCTCACGGTGGACGCCGGCGACGCGGTGCTCCCGCGCCTGCTGCGCGCCTTCGACGCGGCAGGGCTCCCCGTCGTCGCGGCCACCCTCCGGCAGCCCACGCTCGACGACGTCTTCCTCGCCCTCACCGGGCGGAGCCTCCGCGATGCGGGCGACTCGCCGGACGCCGCGCAAGAGCCGGCTCCGAGTCCGCCCGCCGACGCGGCACCGGGCGCCGCACCCGGCGCCCCCACTTCCCCGCCCGCATCCGCATCCGCCTCTCCCTCCGGCTTCGGCCCTGACACCGAAAGGAGCCTCGTGCGATGACCGCCACGAGCTTCTCCCCTCCCACCCGGACCGGCCTCGCCCGGGACACCTGGAACGTCTTCGTCCGGGAGCTCCGGCCGATGGTGCGCGACCCGTTCTCGCTCATCTTCTCCCTGGTGCAGCCGCTGTTCTTCCTCGGGCTGTTCGGCCCGCTGCTCGTCGGTCAGTCGGGAGCGCCGGTGGCAGAGACCCTTGCCTGGTTCGTCCCCGGCGTGCTCGTGATGATCGCTCTGTTCGGCACGGGGGTGACCGGGTCGAACCTGCTGTACGAGATGCAGACCGGGTCGCACGAGCGCACCCTGGTCGCCCCGATAGCCCGGTCGGCGCTGCTCCTCGGCCGTGCACTGAAGGAGATGGCTCCGATCGCGGTCCAGGCCACCCTGATCGTGCTCGTCGCCATCCCGTTTGGCTTCCGTGCATCGCTCGCCGGGATGCTGCTCGGCGTGCTGCTGCTCGCCGTCTTCGGGGTGGGCCTCGGGTCGCTCAGCTACGCCCTGGCACTCGCGAGCCGCAACCGTGACTGGCTGTTCTGGGGAGTCCAGCAGACCCTGATCTTCCCCCTGATGATCCTGTCCGGGATGCTGCTGCCCCTCGATGCCGCTCCCGAGTGGATGAGGGCGGTCGCGGCGGTCAACCCTGTCAGCCACGTCGTGCTCGCCGAAAGAGCCCTCTTCTCGGGCGACCTCGCCTCACCCGACGTCGTCGTCGGCTTCCTCTCCGCCGCCGTCCTCGCCGCCATCGGGCTCGCCGTCGGCATCCGGGGCATGAAGCGCAGCACCTGACCCATCCGCAACCGCAACCGCAATCCACGAAAGGAACCACCGCCATGGACTGGAAGATCGAGCTGATCGCCGTGCCCGTCGCCGACATCGACCGCGCGAAGGACTTCTACACGAGGATCGGCTTCGTCGCCGATCACGACATCCGCGTCGACGAGAGCATCCGCTTCGTGCAGCTGACCCCGCCCGGATCCGCCTGCTCCATCGTGCTCGACACGAACTTCAGCAGCATGAAGCCCGGCGCGGTGGAGGGCATCCAGATGGTCGTCGCGGATGCCGACGCGGCACTCGAGCACCTGCGGACAGCCGGGGCCGAGGCGCGAGGCGTCGAGGAGCAGCCGTGGGGGCGGTTCGTCTTCTTCACCGATCCGGACGGCAACGGCTGGGCGGTGCAGCAGCTTCCTGCGCGCTGACGCAGGGCGCCCCCGTGCCCGGAGCGGGCCGGGGGCGTACGCTCGCCGCATGGCCAGCGACGAAGCCGCCCACACAAGCGGCTTCGTCGCCGCCGCGGGCGGGGCGCGCATCTTCTGGGAGGCGGCGGGGAATCCGTCGGGCATCCCCGCCCTCGTCGTGCACGGCGGCCCGGGAAGCGGTGCAGGGCCCGGCTGGTACCGCTTCTTCGACCTGGACCGCTTCCGGGTGATCCTCGTCGATCAGCGCGGCTGCGGTCGCAGCACGCCGTCAGCCGGAGAGCCCCGCGCCGACCTGGAGGGAACCACCACGGACGCGCTGCTCGCCGACTTCGAGCTGATCCGGCAGGAGCTCGGGGTGGAGCGCTGGCTGCTGCTCGGCGCCAGCTGGGGCAGCACCCTCGCGCTGGCGTACGCGCAGGCGCATCCTGACGCTGTCACCGGGCTGGTCCTGTTCAGCGTCACCACGACGACCGCCGCCGAGGTGCGATGGATCACCCGCGACCTGGGTCGGCTGTTTCCGGCGGAGTGGGAGGCCTTCGTCACCGCCGTTCCGCCGGCCGAACGCGACGGCGACCTGTCCGCCGCCTACGCGCGACTCCTCGCGGACCCCGATCCCGCGATCGTCGATGCGGCGGCGCGCGCCTGGTGCGCATGGGAGGACACCCACGTATCACTCGCACCCGGCTGGCGGCCCGACCCCCG
>DATCMN010000209.1:0-1906 GCA_036563405.1 Naasia sp.
CGGGGGTCGCCGTGCTCCTTCCGCATCTGCTTCGGCATGGCCGTCTGGAGGCGGGCGGCCACGAAGGCCGCAACGCGCGGCCGCGACAGGATCGACATCTGTGTCTCCTTACGAAGGGGCGCGCGCCCGCATCCGTCGGCGGGAGAGCGATCCTGGAGTCTATCCACCGGTCGGGAACTCGGATTCCTTCCGGTCGTAGTTGCGGCGCGCGCTCTCGATGTCGGGGTGGTTGGCGACCGCCCATGCGGCGAGGGCGACCGACGGCGCGATCAGCGTCTCGCCCATCGGGGTCAGCTCGTACTCGACCCGGGGAGGAACCTGGGCGTGCACTGTGCGGGTGACGAGCCCGTCGCGTTCGAGTTGGCGCAGTGTGAGGGTCAGCATCCGCTGCGAGATGCCGGGGATGTGCTGCTGCAGCTGGCTGAAGCGCAGCCGTCCGTGCTCGAGTGTCGCGATGGCGATCAGTGACCACTTGTCGCCCACGCGGTCGAGGACGTCGCGGATCGCCCGGCCGTCGTTCGCCCCCGTGACGCACGAGTGTTCGTAGGGGCTCTTCGGGTTCCTCGGTGCGTGATCCGCCTGGATGGTCATCGTTCCTCCGTTGTACCTGGGGCACAGGAATGTGCCTTTTGCATCGACCGGCGAACAGTCGCATAGTGGGGTTACGAACAAATAGTAACCGCTGACACCGGCCGGGCGCCGCGTCGATTCACCAACTGTCGTGAAGGAACACCATGAGCACTGAAACACCCAACGCGCAGGACGCGAAGAGCGTCGTCCTCGACTTCTTCGAGCTCGCCTTCGTGGGTCGCCAGCCGGATCAGGCCCGGGACCGCTACCTGGGCGATTCCTACGTCCAGCACAACCCGATGGCCCCGGACGGGCCGGAGATCTTCCCCACCCTCATCGGCGGGCTCTTCGCGCAAGCACCGGAAGCCTCCTTCCACCTGAAGCGCGCGATCGCCGAAGACGACCTCGTCGTCCTCCACTACAACCTCAAGATGTTCCCCGACGACCGCGGACAGGCGGTCGTGGACATCTTCCGCGTGGAGGACGGGCGCATCGTCGAGCACTGGGATGTCATGCAGCCCGTGCCGACCGAGTCCAACAACACGAACGGCATGTTCTAAGCGCGCGCCACAGCGCGGCGAAAGGACAGCACGACCCCGCCGTGGACCCGCGAGCGGCAACCGAGAAATACAAGGAGAGCACCATGAGCACCACCGAGGACCCCAAGACCGTCGCCCGCACCTTCTACGAGGCCTACAGCGGCGGCGACCTGCAGGGCGCGTTCGACACCTACATCTCGCAGGACCTCGTCAACCACACGAACGGCGGGGCCATGAACCGCGAGGTCTGGGTGCAGTCAGACCTCGCGGCGAAAGTGGCGATGCCGAACCAGAAGATGACGATCCTCGGCCAGGCCGCCGACGGCGAAAAGGTCTTCACCCACTGGGTGCTCGAAGGCACCCACACCGACGGCGAGTTCTTCGGCATCCCCGCCAGCGGCAGGGCCACCCGCCTGGAGGCGGTCGCCGTGGACGTCGTCCGCAACGGGCAGATCATCGAGCACAACGCGGTCGGCGACTTCACCGGCTTCATGGCTCAGCTCACCGGCCAGTAATTCCCGGTGGCCCGCCAGGGGAGCGCCTCGCGAAGACTCTCTCTGGCGGGCCGCGCACTTCGCGATCGCATCCGCGTGACCCCGGTTCTGTCGAGGATGTCGCTGAGAGCGGGCATTTCGAGGCCGCAGACTTGCGGGTGTCGATCCCGCGCCGCCTAGGACCTCGCGGCGAGCATCTCCTCCATCAGGGCGGCCTCGGAGCGCTGGCTCGCGACCACCGCTTCGGCGAGCGTCGTCACCATGGGATGGTCCGTCCGGGCGAGAACGCCCTCGCTCATCTCG
>DATCMN010000211.1:0-6597 GCA_036563405.1 Naasia sp.
GCAGCCGCGAGGTCGCGGCCGCCGAAGCCCTCGAACGCGGCGAGCACGAGCCGCGGGCGGAAGCGCTTGCCGCCGCGGGTGCTGGACTCCAAGGCCTTCCACAGCCGCGCATAGGAGGCTCCGATGGAGGACGCGCGGGTCACGGCTACGCTGAAGAAGCGCTCCAGCACGGTGTCCACCCCGGCGAGCCGCTCCGGCGGGGCTTGGAGGGCATCCACCTCGCCAGTGTCGCATACCGGGAGAACATGGCCGCCGACGAACTCGTTGTACTGCTCGACGACGCAGGGTCCCCCATCGGGACCGCCCCGAAGGCGACCGTGCACACCCGGGACACGCCTCTGCATCTCGCCTTCTCCTGCCACGTCCGCGACGGCCACGGCCGGATCCTCGTGACCCGCCGTGCGCTGACGAAGCTCACCTGGCCAGGGGTGTGGACGAACTCCTTCTGCGGGCACCCCGGACCGGATGAGGACCTCGAGGAGGCGGTGCGCCGCCGCGCCCGCACCGAGCTCGGCCTGGAGCTCGCCGAGCTCGAGCTGGTGCTGCCGGACTTCCGCTACCGCGCCGTCGACGCAGCGGGCATCGTCGAGTACGAGGTGTGCCCCGTGTTCACCGCGATCGCCGACGGACCCGTGGTCGGCGACCCGGACGAGGTGGTCGACTGGGAGTGGGCGGACGCCGGTCCGCTCGCCGAAGCGGTGACGAGCGCGCCTTTCGCCTTCAGCCCGTGGCTCGCACTGCAGCTGCCGGCCCTCGCGGCCGTCGGACGGGCCTGATCCTCTCCGATCCGCTCAGCCCCCGGCGGAGCCGGCGTCGGTGGCGGACACGTCCGTCCGGTGGAAGTTCAGGTGCGAGCGGCTTGCCGTGGGACCGCGCTGGCCGTGGTAGCGGGAGCCGTACGGCCCTGATCCGTACGGGTGCTCGGCCGCGGAGGTGAGCCGGAAGAAGCACAGCTGGCCGATCTTCATGCCCGGCCACAGCTTGATCGGCAGGGTCGCCACATTGCTCAGCTCGAGCGTGACGTGACCCGAGAAGCCCGGGTCGATGAAGCCCGCGGTGGAGTGGGTGAGCAGGCCCAGCCGCCCGAGGGAGCTCTTGCCCTCCAACCGGGCGGCGATGTCGTCCGGCAGCGTGACCAATTCGTAGGTGGAACCGAGCACGAACTCGCCCGGATGCAAGATGAACGACTCGTCGGGCTTCGTCTCCACCAGCCGGGTGAGGTCCGGCTGGTCCTCGGCCGGGTCGATGTAGGGGTACTTGTGGTTGTCGAACAGCCGGAAGTACCGGTCCAGGCGGACGTCGAAGCTGGACGGCTGGAGGAGCTCCGGGTCGTGGGGCGAGAGCCCGATGCGTTCGGCGGCGATCTCCGCCCGGATGTCGCGGTCCGAGAGCAGCACATCGCCACTGTAGCGCTCCCGCCTCCTGCGCTCTCCTCTACACTGGGATGCGGTCGCTCCGGCGGCCGAGCGCGGGTGTAGTTCAATGGCAGAACTTCAGCTTCCCAAGCTGATAGCGCGGGTTCGATTCCCGTCACCCGCTCCGATCTCCGACGCCCCTTCGCCTTCACCGACGACGCCCCCATCGGCGGCTACGCTTTCGGCCGTGGAGGTCTCGTTGGTCTACGCCAGTGCGGCGTCCCGGCCGTTCGATGCGCCGGAGCTCGCGGCGCTGCTCGCCGGCAGCCGGGAGCGGAACGGCAAGCGCGGCTTGACCGGGATGCTCCTCTACAAGGACGGCTGGTTCATGCAGGTGCTCGAGGGCGAGGAGCGCGCCGTCCAGCGGACGTTCCGCCGGATCAGCCGGGACAAGCGGCACCGCTATGTCCGCGTGCTCGCCGAGACGCCGATAGCCGCGCGGGAGTTCCCGGAGTGGACGATGGGCTTCTCCGAGATCACCGACGAGAGCCTCCGCGAGATCCCCGGCTACGACGGCTTCCTCGAGCGCGCGAGCACCGGGCCGTCCTGGGCCACGCCATCGCGAGCCCGCGTGCTGCTGGACTGGTTCCGGCTGCGGCCGGCCGACCCGTCCTGACCCGCGTCCCCGCGCCGCTGTTGCACGTGGAACGACGTAACCCCCGCCCGCGGACGCGGGGCGGGGGTTCGGGTCGTCCTCTCGGGGAGGGTGTCAGAGGCGCTCGACGGTCGGGCCGCTGAGCTTGTTGCGCGTGTCGAAGACCGGAACCGGCGCCGACTGCAGCACCTGGTAGTCCAGGTCGTCGTGATCGGTCAGCAGGATCGCGACGTCGTAGGCGGAGTAGTCGACCTCGCCCGGGGCCACACGGGTGACACCCGCCGGCCACTGGTGGTCCTCGACGTGCGTGTCGACGGCCGAGATCTCCGCCGAGAACTCGTGCAGCAGCTCCACCAGGTGCAGCGCCGGGGACTCCCGGATGTCGCCGGTGTTCTTCTTGTAGGCGAGGCCCAGCAGCAGGACCTTCGCGCCGCTGACCGCACGCTGCGAGTCGTTGAGCAGCCGGGTCACGCGCTGCAGCACGTAGTTCGGCATGTTGTCGTTGACGTCGTTGGCGAGCTCCACGAAGCGGAAGTTCTTGCCGAGCTTCCGGCGCACCTGCCACGACAGGTAGCTCGGGTCGACGGGGAGGCAGTGGCCGCCGACGCCGGGGCCGGGCGTGAACTTCATGAAGCCGAACGGCTTGGTCGCGGCGGCGTCGATCGACTCCCAGACGTTGACGCCGAGGGAGTTGGCGAAGACCGCGAGCTCGTTGACGAGGGCGATGTTGACGTGTCGGAAGGTGTTCTCGAGCAGCTTCGTCATCTCGGCCTCACGGGGCGAGCTCACGGGGACCGTCGTGTCGACGATCGAGCCGTAGAAGCGCTGCACCCGGGCGAGGGACGCGGGCTCGGTGCCGGAGACGACCTTCGGGGTCTCCTGCAGACCCCAGGTGGGGTTGCCCGGGTCGATGCGCTCGGGCGAGTAGCCCACGAAGAGGTCCTGGCCGGTGGTGAGGCCGGACTCCTGCTCGAGGATCGGCACGAGGAGCTCTTCGGTGGTGCCCGGGTAGGTGGTCGACTCGAGGACGACGAGCGCACCCGGCTTCAGCAGCGCGGCGAGCGAGTGCGCGGCGCTCTCGATGAAGGAGAGGTCCGGCAGCGACTCCTTGAGCGGGGTCGGCACGCTGATCACGGCGATGTCGAAGCCGTCCGCGATGCTGTAGTCGGAGGTGGCGCGGTAGCGGCCGGAGTCGAGCGCGGCGCGCAGCTCGTCGTCCGAGATGTCGTCGACGTGCGAGACACCCGAGCTGAGCGATGCGATGCGCCGCTCGTCGAGGTCGATGCCGATGACGTTGTAGCCCACCTCCACCGACCGCATCGCGACGGGCAGCCCGACGTAGCCCTGCCCGACGACCACGACCGTCGTCTCGCCAGGTGCCGCGGCGAGCAGCTTGTCCAGTGTCTCTTCCATGGGGTGTGATCCTTTCAACGCCCGAACCAAAGGCCTCGGGTGGCCTTACCCGACGCCAGCGCGCGGGACAGTGAGGTGGCGCGCAGACCGAGCCCGGCATACGCGTCGAGGACGAGGGACGCCAGCTCGCCGCGGTCGAGCGAGGGGCGGTTGCCGCCCTTCCCACCGTCCTCGGCTTCGGCGTAGGCGTCGTGCGCGAGGACTATCGCGCCGCGCTCCGCCCCGCGGAGGGCGCGGGTGAGCCGCTCGTCGGTGCTGGCGGGCCGGGAGTCGAGGGTGCTCGGCCCCCAGAGGACCGGCTCCAGCCCTGCGGCCCGGACGGCACGGAAGGAGGCGAGCGACTGCAGCCCGTACGGCGGGCGGAACCAGCGCACGCCGCGTCCGAGGGCGTTCTCGAGCTCCTCCTTAGCGCGCACGGTGCGGTCGAGGACCTCGCCGTACGGCATCCCGGAGACGGCTCGGTGGTCGGGACCGTGCAGGGCGATCTCGTGGCCCCCGGCGACGACGTCGGCGAGGAGGCCCCGGTGCTTCCGCACCCGGGTCATCAGCACGAAGAAGGTCGCGGTGGCGCCACGCGAGGCGAGGACGGGGAGCACGGCGTCGGTGCCGCCCGGCTCCGGACCGTCGTCATAAGTGAGGACGAACTCGGGCTCCGCGGTGCGGACGGCGACGACGGAGCCGAGCGGCCCCCCGTGCGACCGCAGCCACCGGCGGGCCGGCGACGGGAGGAGCCGAGCCGCGACGCTCATGCGCCGGGGGTGTGGAGAGAGGCGTACGCGTGGTAGTCGCGGCCGAAGCTGCCGGCCACCATCCCCGCGCCGCGGTACGCGAGCCGGAAGCCGCGCGCCCGGTGCACATCCGAGCGGACGACGGTGCCGAAAGCGCCGCGCACGCCGCCCACCGCCACGCGGGCCGCCCCGGCGGTCAGCGCACGAGCGCGGATCGCGGTCCGCGTCGTGGTGCTCGGCGCGAGCCGGATCCCGGTGCGGATCGACGCGTTGCCGTGGCTGTACGCGCGCTTCAGCGCCCAGGAGCGGGAGAGGCGGGCCACCTCGACGGTGTCCTCGGTGACCGACTCGTTGCACCAGATCATCCGGGCACCGGTGCTCGCGAGGGTCATGCTGAAGAGGGTGTCCGAGCCGCCACCGAGCCCGATCGACTCGTCGAAGCGCACGCCGCTCGCGCGCACCTGGTCGAGGTCGAGCAGCAGGTTGCCGGTCGCGGCGACTCCGATCGCAGTGCCGGTCGGCTTCTGCGGACGCTGGAAGAGGCCGCTCGCGATGATCCACGGGTCGGTGTCCGAGGGGAAGATGGAGACGACGCGCCCCATCACGGCGGCTGGACGGCCGTGCTCGCGCCAGGTCGCGACGAGGGAGCGCAGCCAGTCGGCACGCGGCAGCTCGTCGTCGTCGATGAAGGCCAGCAGCCGGAAGTCCGCCGATTCGTCCATCAGCCGGTTGCGAACGGCCGGGATCCCGCGGGTGGACTCGACCGCGTAGCCGGCGGGAACCCCGAAGTACTCGGGGCCGACGACGGCGCGGCCGGATGCCTCGGCGTCGTTGTCGACGACGACGATCCCCGCGCGCGAGAGAACTCCTTCGGCGAGCAGGGCGGACGCCTGCGCCCCCACGAGGGGCAGCAGCTGGGCGAGGCGCTCGGGGCGCTTGAATGTGGGAATGGCGACGACGAGGGTCGGGGCGTGCCCATCGGGTTGAGCATTCATCGAGCGCGACGATAGCAAGATAGCGCTGGTCCGGGCGGCCTTTCCCCCTGGACTGGGGGGACCGCCCCGTGTCGCCGACAAGGGGTGGGTCTCCGTCGCGGGAGGATGCCGCAACGCGGCCGCGGGTCCTTGCCGCGTCCGTCATCGGGAGGACCGGGTGGTCGAACTCCGCTGTGACCAGGAGAAAGGCCTTCACCTTCAGCCAGACACTCAATGTCCGCACCACTCTGACGCACCTGAGTGCTTCCCGGCAACCCCCTCCGAAGATGCCCCGGCAATCCGTAGCGTGACCGGTGTCGAACACCTCATGCGGCTCATAGTCGCGCTGACAACGGAAGGTACGAACAATGAGCACAGCTCGGGGCAACGTCAAGCCCGCACTCACCAAGTCCCCCAACCGCCTGGTCGCCACCATCTTCGGTGCCGTCTACCTCCTGGTCGGTCTCCTCGGCTTCATCGTCGTCGGAGGCGGTGGCAGCTTCGCGGGCCCTGAGGGCGCGCTGCTGCTCGGCATCTTCCAGGTGAACCACCTCCACAACATCGCCCACCTCCTGATCGGCGCAGCCCTGCTCATCGCGGGCCTGAGCTCGGTCTCGGCGGCGAAGTCCGTGAACGGCATCGTCGGGGCGGCGTACCTGCTCCTCGGCATCGTCGGGTTCTTCCTCGCGGCGGACCCCGAGTCCCCCGCCAACTTCCTGGCCCTCAACACCGCCGACCACTTCCTGCACCTGGCCAGCGCCGTGGTGCTCCTGGGCGTGGCCCTCGGCGCCGACAAGTCGGCGCGCACCGTCAACGCCTGAGTCTTCGGCGCACCACGGCGGGGACCGGCCTCCGGGCCGGTCCCCGCTCCCCTCCCCTCATCCCCTTCACTCCCCCGACACGACTACCGGAAGGCCTCCGATGACCGCCGTCGTCCGCATGTGGACAGCTCTCGCCGCACTCGGCGCCGGCATCGTCCACTTCGGCGTGGCCGCCGGTGCCCCGCCCCTGCTCCTCGCGGTCTTCTCCCTGCTCGGTGCCGCCGAGCTGGCGTGGGCCGCCCTGGTCCTCGTCCGGGGCCGACTTCCGCTCCGCCGGGTCGCCCTCTCGGGCGCCCTCCTCGGACCCCTGCTGTGGGCGGGCTCCCTGTTCCTCGCCGCTCCGCTCGGGGTGACAGTCGGCAATCTGCCGCCGGCCGCCCTCGCCGCCGCCACCCTCCTCGACGCCGTCCTCGCCGTCGTGCTCGCCCTCTCCCTGCGGCGACACCCTGCGGGGGACGCGCCGGCCGGAGAGCCGCGTGCCGCGATCCTGCTCGCCGGCATCGCGGTCGGCGCCGTCGCCATGACGGGCGTTGCGCTGCCCGCCCTCGCAAGCACGCAGGCCGGCATCGCCGCCTTCGAGGGCCCGCACAACCACTCGGGCCCGACGTCAGACGAAGGTCTAACCGGCGGCGGGCACTCCGGGCACTGAGC
>DATCMN010000215.1:0-2676 GCA_036563405.1 Naasia sp.
TCCGACCGCCGCACCCGTGACCCGCTGGGCGCGGCGGAACTCGGCAGGCTCAAGAGCGGCCTGCTGGAGCGCGGCTACCTGCCCTTCACCGCGGACAACCGCATCCACGTGGTCCCGCCGTGCGTCGTCACGGAGGACGAGGTCGAGCAGGGCCTCGCGATCCTCGACGAGGTGCTCGGCACCGTCTGACACGCTTCAGCTCGGTTAGTCGGCAGCTCCGGCTGCCATCTCACCGAGTTGACAGCCGGAACTGCCAACTCGCGAGGCTCAGTCCGCGGGCGGGGTCGGGGAGAGCGGCTCGTAGTCGCGCCACGCGGAGGAGAAGACCCGGAAGCCGCGGTACATCGACGCCCCCACGTGGGCGAGGCCGACGACGACGCCCAGCACGATGGCGAGCGCGAGCGGGCCCTCCGCGGTGAGGGCGATCGCCGCGGTCAGCAGCCCGAGGAGGGCGCCGTTGATGACGATGATGAACGTCATCGTGCTGCCCGCGAGCTGACTGAAGTCGCTGCGGCGGCCGAGGAAGTAGTAGGTGCGCCCGACGCCCGCCATGTCGTCGTGCCGGCCGGCGAGGAGGTACGGCGCGACGCCCGGATCGATGTCCACGTAGGCGGCGCGCATCCGGTTCATGGCCAGGACGTACATGAGGTCCTCCATGCCGATGTTGATCACGCGGATCTGGGTGAGCAGCCCCACGACGGCCACGAGCGAGAGCACGGTCACCGCGAACACCGGGAACGCGCTGGAGAACTGCGTGGCGTTCCCCACGAGCGCCAGGCTCACAAGACTCGCCGACATGAACGTCAGGAGGATCGACAGTCGCGACAGGACTTCGCTCTGCGCCGTCGAGCGGGCCGCCAGGAGGCCCCAGTGCTCGGTGGCGAGCAGCTGGGCGCGCACCGGCGGCACGTCGCCGTCCGGCACGGCGCCGCCTCCTGGACCGTCTCGGTCGGTCATGCACGCATTGTGGCCCTCCGCCACCGCGCGCGGTAGAGGAGGAGGGGGCGCCGGCCCGCGGCTCGCATGGCGCCGGACGCGTAGGATTGACGGCCGTGGCCGATCGCAACCCGTACCTGGTGAACGTCCGGGACATCCTGAACCGCCCGGGGGAGCAGCGGGAGCGCGAGATCACCATCGCCGCCCCCGAGAAGCTGGGTGAGGGACTGGCCTGGGTCCCCGAGGGCCGGGAGCTGTTCATCCGGCTGCGGCTGGAGTCCGTGCACGAGGGGATCCTCGCCACCGGCACCGTCGACACCGTCGCGGACGCCCAGAGCGCGCGGACCCTCACCGACTTCGAGATGCCGCTCGAAGTCGAATTCCAGGAGCTTTTCGCGTATCCTTCTGAGGTTCCTTCCGACCTTGTGGTTCAAGGCGACCACGTGGATCTTGAACAGGTCGTGAGGGATGCGGTGGTGCTGGCACTGCCGTTCCAGCCGGAGATCGCCGGTGAGCCCGAGACCATCGAGCTCGCCGAAGGCATCTCGCTGGTGCTCGCGGACGAAGAGCGCGAAGCCCCCCTCGATGAGCGGTGGGCGGCGCTCGCGCCCCTCATCGAGGGTGCCGACCGCGAGACCGAAGACGTTCCGAGAGAAGAGAGATAGACCATGGCTGTTCCCAAGCGGAAGAAGTCTCGCGCCAACACGCACGCCCGCCGCTCGCAGTGGAAGGCCGAAGTCCCCACCCTGGTGAAGACCATCGAGAACGGCAAGGTCACCTACAGCCTGCCGCACCGCGCCCGCGTGGTGGAGGACTCACAGGGCACCGAGCTGTACCTCGAGTACAAGGGCCGCAAGGTCGCCGACGTCTGAGTCGCTGCCGGCCGGCACGGACGGCGCCCGGGCCGAGCTCATGGGGCGCCTCGCCGTCCCGGTCGAACCGGCACTCCTCGACCTCGCTCTGACCCACCGCTCGTACGCGTACGAGCACGGCGGGATCCCCAACAACGAGCGGCTCGAGTTCCTCGGTGACGCCATCCTCGGCAAAGCCGTCACGGTCAAGCTGTTCACCGAGAACCCGCACCTCGACGAGGGCGACCTCGCGAAGCGCCGGGCGAGCCTGGTGTCCAGCGTGGCGCTGGCCGTCATCGCGCGGAGCCTCGGGCTCGGCGAGTTCCTCCTGCTCGGCAAGGGCGAGGAGCGCACCGGAGGCCGGGAGAAGTCCTCGATCCTCGCCGACACCGTCGAGGCGATCATCGGTGCCGTCTACCTGAGCGCCGGCGACGACGTCGCGACGGAGTTCGTGCTGCGCCTGGTGCAGCCGCTCCTCGACGACCCGGACCGGTTCGGCGCCGCGATGGACCCGAAGACGAGCCTGCAGGAGGTCGCCGCTCGCCGCGGCGCCGGCCTCCCCGTCTACACGGTCGCCTCGGCAGGCCCCGACCACTCCCGCGTCTTCACCGCGACCGTCGCCGTCGGCGACCTGGTCGTGGCCACAGGCGAGGGCACCAGCAAGAAGCAGGCCGAGATGGCCGCCGCGCTCGAGGCGTGGACCCGGCTGGTGCGCCGCCGCAAGAACGGCTCCTGAGACCGGGATGCCCGAGCTCCCCGAAGTCGAGACGGTCCGCGCCGGTCTCGCGCCGGCCGTCACCGGGGCCACCGTGACGGGGGTCCGAGTCCTCGACGGGCGCTCCCTGCGCCGCCACGACGGGACGCCCGACACCTTCGTCGACGAACTGGT
>DATCMN010000217.1:0-2300 GCA_036563405.1 Naasia sp.
GGCCAACGAGGCCCTCGGCCACCCCGCCGACGCCCGCGACTACACCGCCGCCGCCCAGATGCTCGCGGCCCTCGGCCACACGGCCATCGACCTGCTGTCCAACAACCCCGACAAGGCCGCGCAGCTCGAGACGCTCGGCATCACGGTCGCCGGCCGCCGCCCCACCGGCGTGTTCGCCGGCGACGCCAACCGCAAGTACCTCGCGACCAAGGTGCAGAGCACCGGCCACACCATCGACCTCCCTCTGCCGCTGCTGGCGGCCTGACCCACTTCTTCAGGAAAGCCACTGTCATGAACACCGTCGTCTGGATCGCCCAGGCCCTGCTCGCCGTCGCCATGCTCGGCGCGGGCGCCATGAAGCTCACGAAGTCCAAGGCCGAGCTCAAGGCGTCCGGCATGGACTGGACCGAGGACTTCGACGAGAACAAGATCAAGGGCATCGGCGCGCTCGAAGTCCTCGCCGCCATCGGCTTGGTCCTCCCCGCCGTCCTTGACATCGCCCCGGTCCTGGTGGCGGTCGCAGCCGTCGGCGTCGTGCTGCTGATGCTCGGGGCCGCCGCCACCCACGCCCGCCGCGGCGAGCAGCAGATGATCGTCGTCAACGTCGTCCTTCTCGCCATCGCCGCGTTCATCGCGATCGAGCGCTTCGGCCCCCAGTCCTTCTAGCCCGAACACCCCCTTCAAGGAGCCTCTCCACCATGAGCACGCAGACCCCCGCCCTTCCCCGCACCGACACCGCCGGTCGCGGCCTGGCCAAGAACGCCGCCGTCACCGCCGCCGTCGCGACCATCGGCAACCTCGCCATCTGGGCGAATACCAGCGCCGCCGTCGACGTCCCCGACCGCTTCACCCCGCTGCAGCCCGGCAGCGTGGTCTTCATGACGATCCTCGGCGTCATCCTCGCCGCCGTCGCCTACAGGGTCCTCGCGGGCCGCTCGGCGACCCCGGCCGCGACGTTCCGCAAGATCGTCCCGATCGCGCTCGTCGCCTCCTTCGTCCCCGACATCATGATCTGGGCCTCCGCCGGCTACGACGGCGCGGCCAAGGCCGAGACCGTCCTGCCGCTCATGGCGATGCACGTCCTCGCCGGCGCCGCGGTCTACGCGCTGCTGCCGAAGAAGGACCGCGCCGAGCGCTGAGGCCGGCCGCAGGGCATCGGCGGCACCGTCGCCCCCTGCGCACGCCCGAACGTGGACGGCAGCCAGTCGTCCACGTGCATCGACCCGCCGACTGACGAGGACCTCATGACCAAAACCGCCCAACCGACCCAGACGGACTTCGTGACCTTCGGCCCCGTCCACCTGAACGTCACCGACCTCGGCCAGTCGCTCGCCTTCTGGCGAGACCTCGTCGGCCTGCAATCCCGCGCCGACACCGACGACGGCGCCGTCTTGCTCGGGACCGACGACGACACGCTGCTCGTGCTGCACCCCGGCGCGACCTCGCCGGCGCGCCGGGGGCACGCGGGCCTCTACCACCTAGCCATTCACCTCCCGAACGAAGCAGAATTCGCTCGCGTCCTCGTCCGGCTGTTCGAGCGGCGAACGATGATGTCGCCGACCGACCACGTCATGTCGAAGGCGATCTACCTCGACGACCCCGACGGCCTCGGCCTCGAGTTCACGCTCGAGACCCCCGAGCGCGTCCGATCCATGCGGATGACCCCGATGGGCCCGGAGATCATCGACGCCGACGGCCAGCGCCGCAGCGGCCGCGACCCCCTCGACCTTCGGGAGGTCCTCGGCCACCTCCCCGACCGCGAGTGGGAGCGCCCACTGCCCGTCGGCACGACCATCGGCCACATGCACCTGCACGTCGGTGACGTCCGCGCCGGCCAGCGGTTCTACCGCGACGCGCTCGGGTTCCTCGACGCCAACGACTTCGGCAGCGGCATCGACTTCCACGCCGACGGACGCTTCAAGCACCGGATGGCCATCAACGTCTGGCAGGGCGAAGGCGCCGTCCAGCCACCCGCCGGCACCGCCGCGCTGCGCCACTTCGTCATCCGCTACGACACCGACGAGCGCCTCCAGGCCGCCCTGGCCGCCGTCGGCGACGCGCCCTCGCACCCCGAGGGGCACCTCGTCCGGGACCCCTCGGGCAACGCGATGGTCCTCACGAGCTAGCTCCTAGCAAGCATCGACCGAGACCAACGATGGACACTACGTCCACGACCCAGCGTCCATCGGCCCCTTCCAGTTCGGACTCGTCCTCAACCGCCGGCGCCCGCACCAGCACGACGATCACGATCCTCGGCGAGTTGAACGCGTGAGCCGCATAGACCAGAAGCGAAAGTAGCT
>DATCMN010000241.1:0-3058 GCA_036563405.1 Naasia sp.
CACGCCGAGGACCTGGGCGTGGGCCTCGGCACCATCAACTCGAACACCTTCCAGGACGACGAGTACAAGCTCGGCAGCCTCTCGCACTCCGAGGAGAAGGTTCGGCGGCGGGCGATCGACCACCACCTCGACTGCATCGACGTGATGGACGCCACGGGATCCCGCGACCTGAAGATCTGGCTCGCCGACGGCACCAACTACCCCGGCCAGGACGACATGCGCGCCCGGCAGGACCGCCTCGCCGACTCGCTGCAGGAGATCTACGCCCGGATCGGCGACGAGCAGCGGCTGGTGCTCGAGTACAAGTTCTTCGAGCCGGCGTTCTACCACACGGACGTCCCGGACTGGGGCACCTCCTACGCGCAGGTGGCCGCGCTCGGCGACAAGGCGTTCGTCTGCCTCGACACCGGCCACCACGCGCCGGGCACGAACATCGAGTTCATCGTCATGCAGCTGCTCCGTCTCGGGAAGCTCGGCTCCTTCGACTTCAACTCGCGCTTCTACGCCGACGACGACCTCATCGTGGGCGCTGCGGACCCGTTCCAGCTGTTCCGCATCCTCGTCGAGGTGCTCCGCGGCGGAGGCTTCGGCGCGGACAGCGGCGTCGCGTTCATGCTCGACCAGTGCCACAACATCGAGAAGAAGATCCCCGGCCAGATCCGCAGCGTGCTGAATGTGCAGGAGATGACCGCCCGCGCCCTGCTGCTCGACCGGGACGCTCTCGGCGCCGCACAGCAGGCGGGCGACGTGCTCACCGCGCACGAGGTGTACATGGACGCGTTCTACACCGACGTCCGGCCGGCACTCGCGGAATGGCGGGAATCGCGGGGCCTGCCCGCGAACCCGATGCGCGCGTATGCAGAGAGCGGCTACCAGGAGAAGATCGAGGCCGACCGGGTGGGCGGCTCGCAGGCCGGTTGGGGCGCGTGACCCGCATCGCGAATTGCGGCGCGGAGTCCTAGCCCCTTCCCGCCTTCGCAGACGGTCACGTGTGGCCGTTCCGACACATCAACGCGCGCATCGCTCCGCGCACGCATCGCCATCCCCTATGCTCGGTTCATTGAACAGGCTGCGAAGGGGCGCCCATGGTGAACATCCGCGACGTCGCCGTCCTCGCGGGCGTCTCCGCCGGCACAGTGAGCAACGTCCTCAACAGGCCTAGCTACGTCAACGCCGAGACCCGGCGACGGGTGCTCGAGGCGATGGAGGAGCTCCGGTTCGTCCCCAGCAAGACCGCCCGGCAGTTCCGGCCCGGCCGGCAGCGGACCCTCGGCTTCGCCCTCGCCGACATGGGCAACCCCTTCTTCGTGGACGTGGCGCTCGGTGCCGAACGCGCCGCGAAGGAGAGGGGCGTCGGCGTCGTCATCGTCCACAACGGTGAAGACGTCGCCCGCGAGGAGCAGAACCTCGACCTCCTGGTGCAGCAGCGGGTGCACGGGATCATGATCACCCCTGTGGACGAGCAGAACCCGCGCCTCGAGCAGCTGGTCGAGCGCGGCGTTCCCCTCGTGTACGTGGACCGCATCTCGGGCGACCGCCCGTGCTGCTGGCTGGCCACGGACGACCTGCAGGGCGGGCGACTCGCCGGCGAGCACCTCCTGAGCCTCGGTCACCGGCGGATCGCTTTCATCGGAGCGGAGAACATCTCGCGGCAGGTGTCGGACCGGCATCGCGGGCTCCGGGAGGCGGCGACGACAGCCGGCCTCGATGTCCGCGACATCGAGCTGATCCCAGCCACGACGTGGAAGATCGGGGAGGGCCGGGCGGTCGGCGAGATGCTTGCGAGGCGCCGCCCGGAGGATCGGCCCACGGCGGTGTTCTGCGCCAACGACATGCTGGCGCTCGGCGTGCTGCAGGAGCTGGTCCTGCACGGCGTCGCGGTCCCCGGGGATGTCTCCGTCGTCGGCTTCGACGACCTCGACTGGGCAGCGACCTCGGTGGTGCCGCTGACCTCCGTCCGGCAGCCCCGCGACCTGCTCGGGCGCACGGCCGTGCGCATGCTTCTCGACGAGATCGAGCAGGGTGCGGATCACGTGCACGAGCACGTGAGCTTCCCGCCCGAGCTGATCGTGCGGAAGTCGAGCGGGCCCCGCCCCTAGGAGACTGTCTGCCAGGTGCCGTCCGCGGCCGCGGACCGCTCGATGGCGTCGACGGTGCGTTCGATCGCGAGAGCCTCGCGGAAGTCGGGAGACGCCGGGCGGCCGTCGGCGATCGCGCGGATCAGCTCGTAGGCCTCGAAGATCTTGAGCTCGTGCAGGCCCACGTTGATTCCGGACATCGGCCAGAGGTCGCCGAAGTGCCCGTGTCCCGGCCCCAGTTCGATGGTGCGGAAGCCATGCGTGTCGAGCCCGTCGGACTTCAGCGACACCTCCAGCTTGTGGCTGTCCTGCTGGTTGAAGCGGATCGCGCCCTCGGTGCCGGTGAGCACGAACGAGACTTCGAAGGCCCGGCCCGTCTGGACACGGCTCGCCTGCATGGTGCCGATCACCCCGCCCTCGAACTCGAGCAGTGCGAGCGCGTGGTCGTCGTTGTCGACCACCCTGCGGCGTCCCGCCACGTCGTCCCGCTCCGGCACGATGATGCGAGACAGCCCCGCAACGCGCGACACGTCGCCGACGAGGAGGCGCGCGATGGAGACGAGATGCGAGCCGAGATCCCCGAGGGCTCCCCCGCCGGCGCGCGAGCGGTCGGTGCGCCAGGTGAAGGGCACCGCCGGGTCGATCATCGTGTCCGCGCTGAAGAATCCGGTGAAGGAGAACAGCCGACCGAGCTCGCCGCGCTCGACGAGCTGCTTGGCGAGCGCGAGTCCGGGGTTCTGCAGATAGGTGAACCCGACGAGCGTGGTGACGCCCGCCTCCTCCGCGGCGGCCGTCATCTCCTCCGCCTCGTCGACGGTGAGGGCGAGAGGCTTCTCGCACCAGATGTGCTTGCCCGCGCGGGCGGCGGCGACGGCGGCGGCGTGGTGGAACGCGTTGGGGGTGACGATGTCCACGAGGTCGACGTCGGGGTCCGCGACGGCGTCCTCCCAGGAGGTGCTCCACCGCTCCACGCCGTAGCG
>DATCMN010000272.1:0-11220 GCA_036563405.1 Naasia sp.
TGAGCCCGTTGCCACCGACCAGTGCCACGGCGCCCGGCACGTCTGCAACCGCGTCCAGCTGGTGGCCCGCCACGTCCTGGGTCACGATCGCGCCGACGCCGTTCGCGTCCACCGCGAGCGAGCCCACCGCCGTCTCACTCACCCAGGTCGCGGCGACGGGCGTGCCCTCGGCGGGCACGAGTTCGAAGCCGTCCGCGGACAGCGCGACCGGCGCTCCCGCCCCGTCGCGCACGATGCCGTGCACGCGCAGCCGGGTGCCTTCGGGAGTCTCGAGCAGCACGAGGAGCCGGGTCGAGTCGCGGGAGACCCCGAGCGACACGATCGCCGACGCTTCCTGCCACGGCGTTGCGATGTCGACGGAGGCACCGCCGACGGGAGTCACCCGGAGCGCCTCCGGGGAGTCCGCGGGCACCGTCCACACGAAGCCCTGACTGTCGAGGCCGGGCGCGATGAGCCCCGCGCGCTCGTCGACCGCCACGGCGTCCTGGCCCGCCTCCATCGCGACCACACCTGTCGCCGTGAGGAGCGCGAGCCGCTCGGTGTCCCCCTCGAAGACCGCGGCACTGGGTGCCAGCTCCTCGACGACGTCGCTGAGCCCGTCGACCGACTCCACCCCGTCCCCGACGAGGAACCCGAACGCGCCGTCCCGGAGCACGAGCGGGCGCGGGTTCACCTGGGGCTGGAGGATGGGCGTGCCGCCGCCGACGGGCGCCGTCGGCTCGCTGCCGTCGACGCTGATCCGCACCGACACCACGTTGCGGCCGACGAGGCTGCGGGCGAGCTGCACCTGCATCCGCTGCCGGGTGGTCGGGTCGGCGCGCACGACCTCGTCGGACAGCTCGACCACCGCCTCGCCCGCCGTCGTGGTCACCGACTGGCGGGCGAGCGTGGTGCCCTCGGGGAACGCGGACACGAGGACCGGCGCGGCGAGTGGGTCAGCCGGCCCGTCGAGCAGCGCTTCGACGATACGGGTGGGGGCGTCCGCGGTGGCCGGGAACCAGCGCAGGTCGGGCACCAGATAGGTGAAGGACGGGTCGTAGAAGTAGAGCGCGCGCTGGGCGAACAGCCGGTCGAAGAGGCTGCGGGCGACGACCGTCCCGCCGGGCGCCTCGCCGATCCGCCACTCACCGCTCTCCTGCACGAGGCGGAACCGCAGCTCGGTCGGCAGCTGGTCGCCGTATTCCTCGTAGCGGCCGGTTCCGTCCACGCGCCCGGACGCCGGCACGAGGAGCCGCAGCGACGTGTCCGATTCGACGATGGTGCTGGTCGCCCGGCTGTGCACGAAGGTGCCCGCGTTCGGGTCCCACTCCGGGGCGAAATCGGCGGTGAGGAACTGGCGGGCGACTTCGTAGTTGTTCTGGGGGCCGGCCCCGGCGGCGATGAAGCCGGAGAGGATCTCCTCGGGCGATGCGCCGATAGCCGGGCCCTGCGGGCGGAAGTCGAAGCCGAGGTCCTCGCCCTCGGCGATCGGGCCGGCCTCGTTCACCGGCCCCGCGACCGGAATCGTCGCACAGCCGGCGAGCAGCGCGATCAGGGCGGCGGCGAGCGCCGCGCGCGCGGCCCTCATGCGTCCTCCGGCGGCAGTGGGATCGGGGACGCGCCCATCGGCCGGCTCGGGTCGCGCGGGAGGGTCAGACGGAAGCAGGATCCTGCGCCCTTCTCGGACCACACCTCGAGCCGTCCGCCGTGCAGGATGGCGTCCTCGAGCGAGATGGCGAGCCCGAGCCCCGTGCCGCCCGTCGTCCGCTTGCGGGAGGGGTCGGCGCGCCAGAACCTGTCGAACACCCGATCGGCGTCGGCGCGGGTCATGCCGATGCCGTGGTCGCGCACCGCGACCGCGACGGCGCTCTCGTTGCTGTCCACCGTGACGACTATCGGCCGCCCCTCGCCGTGCTCGATCGCGTTCGCCAGCAGGTTCTGAGCGATCCGCCGGATGCGGCGGGGGTCGAGCTCCGCCTCGAAGTGGCCGCCCGGCGCGACCAGCCGCACCTCCGACCCCTTCTCGCGCGCGAGCGACTCGACGCTGTCGATCGACTGTTCGGCGAGGCGCACCAGGTTCACGGGCTCGCGCTCGATCGCGACGGCCTGCGCGTCGTACCTGCTGATCTCGAGCAGATCGGTGAGCAGCGACTCGAAGCGGTCGACCTGGGTGTGCAGGAGTTCCGCGGTGCGCGCCTCGGTGGGGCCGAAGTTGTCGCGGGAGTTGTAGAGCACATCGCCCGCGAGGCGGATGGTGGTGAGCGGCGTGCGCAGCTCGTGCGACACGTCGGATACGAAGCGCTGCTGGACGCGGGACAGGTTGGCCAGCTGCGTGATCTGCCGCTGCAGGCTGTCGGCCATCCCGTTGAACGAATGGGCGAGCTTCGCGATCACGTCCTCGCCGTGCTCGGGGATGCGCTCCTCGAGCTGACCGGCGGCGAGCTTGCTGCTCGTCTCGGCGGCGACGCGGACGGGCGCGATGACGATCTGCACGACCACCCAGGTGACTGCACCGATCAGCAGCATCAGGGCGAGTCCGCCGATCACGATCGTGCCCTGCACGAAAGTCAGCGTCTGCTCGACGTCGGACAGGTCGTACAGCAGGTACAGCTCGTAGGTGCCGGCCCCCGGCACCTCGATGGTGGAGCCGACGACCACACCGGGGCGCGTGTCCGCGCCGACGCGCAGCCCCACCGACTGCCAGTAGGCCTCCTCCTCCGAGAGCACCCGCTGCTGCAGCTGGGGGCTCACGTACTGGTCAGCGTTCTGCTGCGCTCCCGGACCGCGGACCACGTCGGGCAGTCCGAAGTTCGCCTCTGAGCCCGGCGCCCGCAGGAACGCGATGCCCGAGTAGGAGGGCGCGACGGTGCCGATGCGCTCGATGACGGAGATCTGCAGGGCCTGCAGGTCGGCCTCGCTGGCCGCGGTCGTGGTGTCGAAGTTCGACTGGGCGACCTCGGCCGCGCGCTGGGACTCCTGTTTGACCTGCTCGATCCTGTCGTCGAAGAGTCCGTTGCCGATCGTGTAGGTCATATAAGTGCCGGTGCCGAACATGGCGATGGCGGACAGCAGCACCGTGACGGCGACGATGCGCACCTCGAGGGAGCGCCGGAACGCGCGCACCACCCCTGCGCCGATCCGCCGCGGGGCGCCCGACAGTCCCGCCAGCCGGATTCCGAGGGGGACCTGCCGGCCGCCTGGCGCAGCGACGCGCGAGTGCGACACCGTCAGCCCGAGGCGCCGGCGCGGTAGCCCACTCCGCGCACCGTCATGACGATGCGCGGGTTCTCCGGGTCCTCCTCCACCTTCGCGCGGAGGCGCTGCACGTGCACGTTCACCAGGCGGGTGTCCGCCTTGTAGTGGTAGCCCCAGACCTGCTCGAGGAGCATCTCCCGGGTGAACACCTGCTGCGGCTTGCTCGCCAGGGCGAGGAGCAGGTCGAACTCGAGAGGGGTGAGGCTGATGCGGGTGCCGCCGCGCCGGACTTCGTGGCCGGCCGCGTCCACGGTGAGGTCGCCGATGGTGAGCAGGCCGTTGTCCGGCGCGCTGGGACGCAAACGCGCCCGGATGCGGGCGACCAGCTCCTTCGGATTGAACGGCTTGACCACGTAGTCGTCGGCCCCGGACTCGAGGCCGCGGACGACGTCCGAGGTGTCCGCCTTCGCGGTGAGCATGATGATCGGCGTGCCCGACTCAGCGCGGATCTGCTCG
Organism: Naasia sp.; assembly: GCA_036563405.1. Lineage (GTDB taxonomy): Bacteria > Actinomycetota > Actinomycetes > Actinomycetales > Microbacteriaceae > Naasia. Next base: position 3,691 of record DATCMN010000272.1, read on the forward strand.
CAGACCTGGATGCCGTCGAGCGTCGGCAGCATGAGGTCGAGCAGCACCAGATCCGGCTTGGTGTCGCGGAACGCGCCGAGCGCCTCGCCGCCGTCTGCGCAGAAGCTCGGATCGAGCCCCTCGGTGCGCAGCACGATGCCGATCATCTCCGCGAGGGCCGTGTCGTCATCCACCACGAGGATGCGCGGCGGCGACGTTCCGTTGTCGGTCATGGTGCCCGACAGTGTAGTCCGCGGCGCCTCGCGGGAGCGCTCCCCGGGAAGGGCGCGACCGCCGCCCTTCCCCGGAACGACGCGGAAGCGCGCAGGACGGCAGCGGGCGATCGGCCGGAGGCGTGTGCCACGATTAGCACGTGAGCGACACGGACAGCGGCGGCTGGAGTGCCCCGGGCGGGTGGCAGCCGCCCACCGCACCACCCGCCGCCCCCGGTGCCGCGGGCCCCCGGGGCGGCCCTGTCGCCCCGAGCGGCGCACCCGCCTCCCCCTACGCGCAGTACGCGCCGCCTTCCGGCCCGTCGCCGGTCTCGGCCCCCGGCCCCGCCGCCTGGGCTCCGCCGCCCAAGCCGGGATTGATCCCGCTCCGGCCACTCGGCTTCGGGACCCTGCTGCTCGCGCCCTTCCAGATGCTCCGGAAGTCGCCGGGCCTCTTGGGCGTCTCGATCCTCCTGCAGTTCGCGGTGCTGCTGATCGGCGTCCTCGTCGCGGCGGCGGTGATCTTCGGCGGCTTCGCGCGCGTCACCGACTGGAGCGACCCGGACCAGCAGCCGCTGATCGCGGGCTCCATCGCGGGCGGGGTGGTCGGCGGCCTTGCGCTCTTCGCCTTCAGCTTCGTGATCTCGGCTTTCCTGCAGGGCCTCGTCGTCGTGGCGGCCGCCCAGGCGAGCCTCGGCAAGCCGCCGACCGTGCGGGCGGCCTGGCCGCGGCTGAAGCCGCGCCTCGGCCCGCTGATCGTCTGGACGATCCTCGTCGGCGTCGCGGTGTTCCTGATCCTGCTGGTCCTCGCCGGCGTGGTGCTGATCGGCGTCGCCCTCGGTCCGGTCGGGATCGCCGTCAGCATCGGCGTCGCCATCCTGCTCGGCCTCGGCGCCCTGGCGCTGTGGCTGTGGATCGCCACGAAGCTGTCCCTGGTGCCGAGCATCCTGGTGCTCGAGGGCTCGAAGCTGCGGCCGGCTCTCGGCCGGTCCTGGCGCCTCACCGACCAGAACTTCTGGCGGACCTTCGGCGCCCAGGCGCTCGTGACGATCATCCTGCAGTTCGCCGCCAACGTGATCACGACCCCGGTGGGGCTCCTGATCGGCTTCGGCAGCGTGCTGATCGACCCGAACGGCACAGGCGCCGGCATCGCCCTCGTGGTCATCGGGCAGATCCTCACCTACGTCCTCGCGATAGTCATCGCCGCGATCAGCGTCGTCGTCACCGCCACGGTCGTCGCGCTGCTCTACCTCGACCTGCGGATGCGCAAGGAGGGCCTCGACCTGGTCCTGCAGCGGCATGTGGAGGGCGGCGGCGCCGGCGACCCGTTCGCTCCCGCGGCGTGAGGATGATCGCCCGCCTCGCGGAGGTGCCGGTGCAGCCGGACGGCCCCGAGGGCCGGGACCTGCTGATCGACGAGCTGGGCAAGCCGGTGTACCAGGAGGCGCGGCCCACCTGGTTCGACCTGCTGGCACAGGCGATCGGCGACTGGCTGAACGAGCTCCTCTCGCAGCTCGGCGAGGGCTCCGGGCCGACGTTCCTCGTGATCGTGGTGCTGCTGCTCACGGCAGTCGTGGTCGTCGCCTTCCTGCTGTTCGGCCGTCCCCGCCTGAACCGCCGCAGGTCCGCCCAGCCGGAGGGCCTGTTCGGCGACGACGACCGGCGCGCGGCCGCCGAGCTGCGGGCGTCCGCCGAGCGCGCGGCCCGGTCCGGGGACTGGACGACCGCGGTGGAGGAGATGTTCCGGGCGCTGGCCCGCGGCCTCGCGGAGCGCACGCTGGTGGACCTCTACCCGGGCATGACGGCCCGGGGGTTCGCGCGGCGTGCTGCCGGCCCGTTCCCGGACGCCCGCGAGGCTCTCGCCTCCGCCGCGACGGACTTCGACGCGGTGCGCTACCTGGGGCGCGCCGGCACCGCCGAGCAGTACGAGCGACTGGCCGCCCTCGAGCGCGACCTGCGCACCGCCCGGCCGGCCCTGGCGGCGGCGCAATGACGGTCCGCGAGGCGCCTGCCGTGACGCCGACGCTGCGCGGCGCCTTCCGGCAGGGCCGGATCTGGGTGGGGATCGGCGTCGCGATCCTCGTGCTCGCGCTCCTGTACGTGATCACCTCGGGTGCCGGAGTCTTCGGCGGGGTGCCGCTCGGTGCGGACAACCCCGGCCCGACCGGCGGACGCGCGCTCGTCGAGGTTCTCCGGCAGCAGGGCGTCGAGGTGACGCCCACGGACAGCCTCGCCGCGACCGAGGACGCCGCGGCCGGCGACCCGGCCGGCACGACGATCCTCCTGTTCGACGAAGGCTGGATCCTCGACGCCGATCGCATCGAGAGGCTCGGCGAGCTCGCGGATCGGATCGTCGTCGTCGAGCCGACCTCCGACGTCCTCGAGGCGTACGCTCCCGGGGTCGCCTTCGCCGGCTTCCCGGACACCGAGGGCGCGCTCCCCGCCGAGTGCGACGTGCCCGCGGCGGTCCGCGCCGGCAGCGTCGTCCCGGGCGACTCCTCCTTCTCCCCCGTCGACGGCGGCGACGGTGCCGCATTCTGCTTCGCCGACGACGACGACACCTACCAGCTGGCCCAAGTCCCACACGGCTCCGGCGCGATCACGCTCCTCGCCGACGGCGAGCCCTTCGGCAACGAGCGGATCATCGAGGCCGGCAACGCCGCCCTCGCCCTCAACCTCCTCGGCGAGACGGGCAGGGTCGTCTGGTACCTGCCCACCCTGTTCGACCTCGACACCGGCGACCAGCAGCCGAGCCTCGCCGACCTCACGCCCGAGTGGGTCACCCCCGTCCTCGTGCTCCTCGTCGCCCTGTTCCTCGCCGCGGCCGTGTGGCGGGGCCGGCGCCTCGGGCCGCTCGTCGTGGAGAACCTGCCCGTGGTCGTGCCGGCCCGGGAGACGATGGAGGGACGCGCTCGGCTCTACCAGCGCTCCTCCGCGCGTGGCCGCGCACTCGACGGCCTTCGCGTGGGCACGCTCCGGCGGCTGAGCGGGATGCTCGCCCTGTCCCGGAGCGCCTCCGTCGAGGACGTGGTGCACGCGGCCGCCGCGGCGCTCGGCAGGCCCGCCGACGAGCTGCGCCGCCTCCTCCTCGACGACGACCCGGCGAACGACGCCGCCCTCCTCGACCTCAGCGACCGTCTGCTGCGCCTCGAGCGCGACGTGCGCGCCGCGACAGACCCGACCCGTCCCGCATCAGAAGGAAGACAATGACCGACGAACTCCGCCAGCGACTCCGCGATGTGCGCACCGAGGTGGGCAAGGCCGTCGTGGGGCAGGACGGCGCCGTCACCGGCCTCATCGTGGCCCTCCTCGCCCGCGGCCATGTGCTGCTCGAGGGCGTCCCCGGCGTCGCGAAGACCCTGCTCGTGCGCACCCTCAGCCACGCGCTGGACCTCGACACCAAGCGCGTCCAGTTCACGCCCGACCTCATGCCGGGCGACGTCACCGGCTCGATGATCTACGAGTCCGGCGCCTTCGAGTTCCGCAAGGGCCCGGTGTTCACCAACATCCTGCTCGCCGACGAGATCAACAGGACGCCGCCGAAGACCCAGTCGGCGCTGCTGGAGGCCATGGAGGAGCGGCAGGTCTCCGTCGACGGGCAGACCCTGCCGCTGCCCGCCCCGTTCCTCGTCGCGGCGACGATGAACCCCATCGAGTACGAGGGCACCTACACGCTGCCCGAGGCGCAGCTCGACAGGTTCCTGCTGAAGCTGGTCCTCGAGGTGCCACCGCGGGACACCGAGTTCGAGGTGCTGCGGCGCCACTCGGCAGGGTTCAACCCGCGGGATCTCGCGGCGGCAGGGGTCCGCGCCGTCCTCGGCGCACGGGAGCTCGAGCAGGCGCAGGCATCGGTGCGCTCGGTCGGCGCCTCCGACGATGTGCTCGGCTACGCCGTCGACCTCGCCCGCGCGACCCGCACCTCGCCCTCGATCAAGCTGGGCGTCTCCCCCCGAGGCTCGACGGCGCTGCTCGCAGCCGCCAAGGCGTGGGCGTGGCTGCAGGGCTTCGACAGCCTGACGCCCGACCACATTCAGGAGATGGCGCTGCCCGTCCTCCGCCACCGCATCCAGTTGCGCCCGGAGGCGGAACTCGAGGGGGTCAGCGTGGACGCGATCCTGCGCGGCATCCTCGCCCAGGTGCAGGTGCCGATCTGATGACGGCGGCCTCGGCCCGCGGGGCGGGCGGGGAACGACCTGGAGGGCTGCGCTGATGGCGGTCACCGGGCGCTTCGTGCTGCTCGTCGGGCTCGGCGTGCTCCCCGTGCTGGCCCTGAGCATCCTCTCGGATGCGGGCGGCTGGGCCCTGCTCGGCTGGCTGATGCTGTGCATCGTGCTCGGCCTGCTCGACCTGTCGCTCGCCGCGTCCCCGCGACGGGTGGCCATCGAGCGGGACATCCCGCGGCGCATCCGGCTCGGCGAGAGCGCGACGGCGCGGCTCCTCGTCACCAACACGGGCACCCGCACCATGCACGCCGTCGTGCGCGACGCGTGGCAGCCGTCCGCGGGAGCAGCCCGCACGCGCGCGAAGCTGACTCTGCCGGGCGGCGAGCGCCGGGCGGCCGAGTTCCGGCTCACCCCGTTCCGCCGGGGCGAGCGGCGCACCGAGCAGGTGACGGTGCGCTCCGCCGGGCCCCTCGGACTGTGGGCGCGGCAGGCGACCCTATCCGCGCCGGGGGCGATCCGCGTGCTGCCGCCCTTCACCTCCCGGCGCCACCTGCCATCTCGACTGGCGCGCCTGCGGGAGCTCGACGGCCGCACCGCGGTGATGATCCGCGGGCAGGGCACGGAGTTCGACTCGCTCCGCGAGTATGTGCGCGGCGACGACGTCCGCTCCATCGACTGGCGGGCGACAGCTCGCCGCGGCAGTTCGCGCGCCGGCCAGCAGGTGATGGTGCGCACCTGGCGGCCGGAGCGCGATCGGCGAGTGGTCCTCGTCCTCGACTCGGGACGCACCTCCGCCGCCCGGGTCGCCGACGAGCCGCGCCTCGACACCGCGTTCGAGGCGTCGCTGCTGCTCGCCGCGCTCGCCAGCCGCGCGGGCGACAGGGTGGATCTCGTCGCCTACGACCGCCGGGTGCGGGCACGCGTGCATGGCGCGACGGGCGCCGAGCTGATGTCGCGGATGGTCGACGTGATGGCGCCGCTCGAACCCGACCTGATCGAGACCGACTGGGCCGCCATCCCGGGCCAGGTGCGGGCGCTCACCTCGCAGCGGTCGCTCGTTGTGCTGCTCACCTCGATCGACGCGAGCGGCGCAGCCCGCGGGCTCCTGTCGGTGCTGCCGCAGCTCACCCGGCAGCATGTGGTGGTCGTCGCGTCGGTCACCGATCCGGAGGTCGTCGCGGCCACCCGCGATCGGAGCGATCGGGAGAGCGTGTACCGCGCCGCCGCTGCGGAGCGGGCGCTGCTCGACACCGAGCGGGTGGCCGCCGCCGTCCGCCGCCTGGGCGGTGAGGTGGTCACCGCTCCCCCGGCCGACCTGCCACCGGCCCTCGCCGACCGCTACCTGGCCTTGAAGGCCGCAGGCCGCCTCTGACCCCCGCGTTACGGCGCGACGTGGGAACGTACTAGGCGGTGCGCCGGCGGAGGGTGAGCGCACCGAGGATGATCGCGGCGGCCGCGAAGGTCAGCAGCACCGCCAGATCCAGCCCCACATCGTCGGCCGCCGTCGCGACGCCTCGTAGGGCGTCCACGGCATAGGACAGCGGCAGCACGTTGGAGATCGCGTGCAGCGCGTCCGGCATGCTGTCACGGGGCAGGAGGACTCCGCCGAGCAGGACCTGCGGGAAGACGAACGCCGGCATGAACTGCACCACCTGGAACTCGGTTCGGGCGAAAGCGCTCGCGAGGAGCCCCAGCGCCGTGCCGAGCAGGGCATCCGCGACCGCGACGACCACGAGGAGCCACAGCTCCCCCTCCACCTCGAGGCCGAGCACGCCGACCGAGAATGCGACGGCCACGCCGGCCTGCAGCACGGCGAGCAGGCCGAACGCGAGGGCGTAGCCGAGGAGGAAGTCGAACTTCCCGAGCGGCAGGCTGAGGAGCCGCTCGAGGGTGCCCGACCGGCGTTCGCGCAGGGTCGCGATGCTGGTGACCAGGAACATGGTGATGAACGGGAAGAGCCCGAGCATCGCCGGTCCGATCGCCGCGAAGACGGCCGTCTCGTCGAACAGCCAGGCGACGAGTCCCAGCAGCAGGCTCGGCACGACGACGAGGAGCACGATGGTGCGCGGGTCGTGCCGGATCTGGCGGAGCACGCGTCCCGCGGTCGCGAGCGTGCGGCGGGGGTTCACGACACCCTCCGGGCGGAGGGGCGGGTGGCCAGCAGCGCGAGGAACGCCTCCTCGGCGTCCGCTGCTCCTGTCGCGGCGAGGATCCCCGCGAGGGTGTCGTCGGCGAGGATCGCACCCTCCCGCATGAGGAGGAGCCTGTCGCACCGGGTGGCTTCGTCCATGACGTGACTCGAGACGAGGAGGGTCACGCCCCGCTCGGCGAGCCGCCGGAAGAGCGCCCGCAGTTCGACGCGGAGGACCGGGTCGAGGCCGACCGTCGGCTCGTCGAGGATCAGCAGCTCCGGCTCGCCGAGCAGCGCCGCCGCCAAGGAGACCCGGCTGCGCTGACCGCCGGAGAGGCCGCCTCCCAGCTGGTCCGCGTACGCGGTGAGGTCCGTCTCGGCCAGCACCCTGTCGATGTCGGAGCGCGGCGCCCCCAGGACCGCGCGGAAGTAGTCGAGGTTCTGGCGGACGGTGAGATCGTCGTAGACACCGCCGGACTGGGTGACGTAGCCGACCCGGGAGCGGACGGCAGGGCTTCCCGCCGGAGAGCCGAGCACGGTCACGGTGCCGCCGTCGACCACCTGCACGCCGACTATCGCGCGCATCAGCGTGCTCTTCCCGCAGCCGCTCGGGCCGAGCAGGCCGACGACGGTGCCGCGGGGCACTGCGAGATCGAGGCCGTCGAGGACGGTCCGACCACCCCGGCGGACGCGGAGGTCGCGCACCTCGACCGCGGAAGATGTATTCATCACGCGATGAAATATCCTCCTGCCGAGGGCCTCCGTCAATGCCCCTTCGCGCGAACCGCGCCGTCAGGGGTCCGCTCGGGCGGGCGGGACGTCACCCGGGTACCCGACGAGATGCCACTGCACGGCCGGCCCCGCACGGGCGACCAGTTCGTCGATGGTCGCCGAGGCGACCGGCTCCGCGCGGATCCCGTAGCGGAGGACGACCAGCCCGATCATCTGCGAGGCGGCGAGAGTGGCGCGCAGCTCGCCGTCCGGGACGGCGAGCTCGCGGGAGACGCGGTGCAGTATCTCGCCGACGAGGAATTGCCGCAGCATG
>DATCMN010000273.1:0-1537 GCA_036563405.1 Naasia sp.
CGCCCCCCGCGACAGGTGCTCGCACCGCGCGAGGAGACCGCGCGCCGGGGAAGTGCGACTACACGCGGGCCGCGTCCTCGAAGCCGGCGCCGATCGCCTCGTCGTCCGCCGTCTTCCTGCGCGAGCGCTCCGGGTGGAACACCCAGTGCCGGTACAGGGCGAAGCGCACGATGGAGCCCAGCGCGAGCCCGATCACGTTGGAGGAGATGTTGTCGGCCAGCACCGACGTGTAGCCGAGCACGTAGTGCGAGACCCACAGGCAGCCGAGCCCGACGGCCATGCCGAGCAGGCTCACCAGGAGGAACTCGAGCCCCTCCACCCAGCTGTCGCTGCGGCGGTGCGGGCCGAACGTCCAGTACCGGTTGCCGAGCCAGTTGGCGAGGATCGCGACCGCGGTGGAGATCAGCTTCGCGAGGATCGGCCCCTCGTGGTGCACCTCCGGCGCGAGCACCGTGAGCCGGAGCACGTTGAACACGACGAGATCCAGCACGAACCCCACCCCGCCCACGAAGGCGAACGCCAGGAGCTGACGGCCGAGAGTCCCCATCCGCCCGGGAGCCCCGCTGGCGGGAGGAGGAGTGGGCATGCAGCGGTCCGCTTCGTGAGCCAAGATTGGGGCGGGAAGTCGTCAGTCTAAGGCAGGAGGGGGCCCATGGAGCTGAGCGTCGGCGTGGTCGGGGGCGGCCAGTTGGCCCGCATGATGGTCCCTGCGGCGATCGCGCTGGGAGTCGAGATCCGGGTCCTCGGCGAGGCGGACGGCGTGTCAGCACGCCAGGCCGTGACGGCGATCGGCGACTACCGCGACGCCGCGACGGTCCTCGAGTTCGCGCGAGAGGTGGACGTCCTCACCTTCGATCACGAGCACGTGCCGCAGCCCGTGCTGCGCGAGCTCGTCGCCGCCGGCATCGCGGTCCGGCCCGGGCCCGACGCCCTCCTCTACGCCCAGGACAAGCTGCTGATGCGCGAGCGGCTCGCCGCACTGGGGCTGCCGGTCCCGGACTGGACGCGGGCGACGACCCGTGTGGAGGTGACGGCGTTCCTCGCCGATCACGGCGGCCGCGCGGTCGTGAAGACGCCGCGCGGCGGCTACGACGGCAAGGGTGTGCGCGTCGTCTCCGGCGCGGACGAGGTGGCCGACTGGCTGGCCGACGGGGAGGTCCTCGTCGAGGAGCTCGTCGAGTTCCGCCGCGAGCTCGCCCAGCTCGTCGCCCGCCGACCGTCCGGCGAGATCGCCGGCTGGCCGGTCGTGGAGACAGTGCAGAGGAACGGGGTGTGCGCGGAGGTGGTGGCTCCGGCGCCGCGCGCCGTCGGGCGGGTGGCCGACGCGGCGCTCGACATCGCCTACCGGGTGGCCGAGGGTCTCGACGTCACCGGTGTGCTCGCCGTCGAGCTGTTCGAGTCCGTGGACGACCGGGTCCTCGTCAACGAGCTCGCCATGCGCCCGCACAACTCCGGCCACTGGACGATCGACGGCTCGACGACGAGCCAGTTCGAGCAGCACCTGCGCGCCGTCCTGGACCTGCCGCTCGGCGCGACC
>DATCMN010000320.1:0-4667 GCA_036563405.1 Naasia sp.
CGGCTTCGTCGCCATCGGCTGCCAGGGGGCATGGGAGCGCCGCACCGCCTGACGGGCGGCGGCGGGCGTCAGCCTACGAGGCCCCGCTCGTAGGCGAAGATCACGGCCTGCACGCGGTCGCGCAGCTCCAGCTTCTGCAGCACCCGGCCCACATGCGTCTTGACCGTCGACTCGGCGACGAAGAAGCGCTCCGCGATCTCGCCGTTCGTGAGGCCCTCTCCGATGGCGCGCAGGATCTCGACCTCCCGAGGCGTGAGGGCGGCCAGCGCGGCGGGGGCCGCGGTGTCCCCGGTCGGCAGCTTGCCGCCGAAGAGCTCGAGCATGCGGCGGGTGACACGCCCGGAGATCGCAGCCTCGCCGCTTGCCACAGCCCGCACCGCGGCGAGCAGCTCGGCCGGCCGCGTGTCCTTCACGAGGAAGCCGCTGGCACCCGCCCGGAGACCGCCGAACGCATGCTCGTCGAGGTCGAAGGTCGTGAGGATGATCACGCGGGACGTCGGCGACACCTCGAGCAGCCGGCGGGTGGCGGTGATGCCGTCGACGCCGGGCATGCGGACGTCCATCAGCACGACGTCGGGCGCGAGCTCCGCGGCCAGGCGGAGCGCCTCGGCACCGTCGCCCGCCTCCCCGACCACCCGGAAGTCCGGCTCGGCCTCGAGCAGCATCCGGAATCCCATGCGCACGAGCGCCTGATCGTCGACGAGGAGCAGGTTGATCACGGCGGTATCCGTCACTGGACCGGCGTCCATCCGGCCGATGGCGGCTGCTGCGGGGTCGCGTCGTGGCGCAGCACGGCGGTGACCATCCAGCCGCCTCCGGGGCGGGGCCCGGATTCGACGGTCCCGCCGTACAGGGCCACCCGTTCGCGCATCCCCACGATGCCGTGCCCGCCGGGGTTCGCGGGCGCCGGCTCGGCGGCCGTTCCGGCACCGAGCGGAGAGCCCTCGTTCGTCACCGTGATCGCCACCTCGTCCTCGTCGTAGCGTACTGCGACCCTCACACCGGCCGCCCCCGGCGAGTGCCGGAGCACGTTCGTGAGCGACTCCTGGACCAGCCGGTAGACGGTCAGCTGCTCGGCGGAATCCGCGGGAGGCACTCCCTGAGAGGCGAACTCGACGGCGAGACCGGCGCTGCGGAAGCTGGCGACGAGGCCCTCCAGCTCGGCGATGCCCGGCTGGGGGGCGAGGCCGGTCGCCCCGGAGGACGAGGAGGAGCCGTCCTCGAGGACGCCCAGCATGCGGCGCATGTCACCGAGCGCCTGCCGCCCGGTCTCCGCGACCTGGCGCATCGCGTCCGCCGCGCGCTCCGGATTCGAGCCGGCCGCCGCGGCGGAGCCTTCCGCCAGCGTCACCATCACGGTCAGGCTGTGCGACACGATGTCGTGCATGTCCCGGGCGATCCGGGAGCGCTCGGTGACGGCCGCGAGCTGGGCCTGCTGGTCGCGCTCGCGGGCGAGCTGAGCGGCCCTGTCGAGCAGTGCCACCAGGTACCGGCGCCGGTTGCCGACGTTGATGCCCACCAGGACCACGACGAGGAGCAGCACGGCCGTCGCGATCATGTTCCCCACGACGGAGGCGACATCCTCCCCGGCCGCCCGCCCGAGGCCACGGCCGGCCAGCTCGGCGGCCGTGCCGACCACCACGGACGCGGCGAGGCCGATCCATGCAGCCCGCACTGATCCATAGACGGCGAGGGCGTAGAGCGCGAGTGCCGTGAGCAGGCTCTCGGGCGTGCCCGTGACGAGCGCCACCGCGACGGTCACCGCCCAGGAGACGGCGAGCACCAGCCACGGCCGGCTGCGCCGGAGGAACAGCGCGGCGGCACCGAGCAGGACCGCGGCAGCTGCGGCCGGAGCCGCCGGTGGGGCGCCTCCGCTCCCTTCGGAGCCGGGGGCGTTCGCTGCCAGGACCACCCCGCCGAAAGCCAGCAGCACGTAGACGAACGCCAGCGCGGCGTCGCTCCAGCGCGGATGCCGGTACCAGAACTGCCGCAGCATGCCTGGCGGCTTCGGCAGAAGCAGGTCTCCCTCGACCGGCACGGAATGCCGGTCGAGGGAGGTCGGGGAGTCGGTCATGCTCGCCGGGTCATGCGTCCCGGCGTCGCAGCACCAGGGCGCCGGCGGTCAGCGACACGGCGGTCCAGACGAGGACGACGAGCCCGCTCTGCCACTGCTCGAGAGCCGCCCCCTCGCCGGCCGGGGTGTACATCGCGTTCCCCGCGTTGGAGAACAGGTAGGGCATCAGGTCGATCGCCCACTGCGCTTGGGTCAGTCCCGCGAAGATCTGCAGGATGGTGGGCAGCAGCAGGATCGTGCCGAGAGCCGCCGCGATCCCGCCGGCGCTGTTGCGCAGCACCGTTCCGAGTCCGAGCGCGAAGAGCGCGACGAGCCCCAGGTAGAGCGCGGCGAGCACCGGGTCCCGCCACAGGGCGCCGTCGGAGAAGTCCGCCTCGATGCCCTGAGCGCCGAGGATCGGCACCGCGACGAGGAGCGAGCCGAGGATGCTCACCAGGCCGACCACGAACGTCGAGACGAAGAGCACGAGGGCCTTCGCGGCGAGCGCCGGCAGGCGCTTCGGCACCGCGGTGAGGGTCGACCTGATCATGCCGGTCGAGTACTCGCCGCTGATCACGAGGACGCCCAGCACGGCGACGATCAGCTGGCCGAAGTAGATGCCGAACGTGGCCGCCTGCAGCACGATCATGTTGCTCATCGACGCGGGCGGCGCCGCGTCGTCGAAGCCGATCGCAGTGGCGATCAGCAGGGCGATGCCGAGAGACACGACGACGACTGCGGCGTACGACCAGAGAGTCGAGCGCAGGCTGCGCAGCTTGATCCACTCGGAGCGGACGATGCCCGTCCCCGTGAGGTGCTGGCCGGTCGGAGTGGTGCCGGTGCGTGGGCTGGTGATCGTGGCGCTCATCGGGCCACCTCCTCTGCTGCTGTGGGCGCGGGGGCGCCCGTCGAGTACTCGACCTCGTCCTGGGTGAGCTCCATGTAGGCCTCCTCCAGAGAGGCTGTGACCGGCGTGAGCTCGTGGAGTGCGATCCCCGCCCGGGCGGCCGCGTCGCCGATGGCCGGGGCGGAGAGCCCGGTCACGGTCAGCTCGCCCTGGGCGCCGGAGGCGACGGACACGTCGGGTCCCCGCAGCAGCGTCACGAGGCGGTCGGCCTCCGGGCTGCGCAGGCGGACCGAGGTTCGCGTCGAGGCCGCGAGGATCTCCGCGACGGGGGCGTCGGCGATGATCCGGCCGCGGCCGAGCACCACGAGGTGGTCGGCGGTGAGGGCCATCTCGCTCATCAGGTGGCTGGAGAGGAAGATGGTGCGCCCCTCCCCCGCCAGGTGGCGGGCCAGGTTGCGCACCCACATCACGCCCTCGGGGTCGAGTCCGTTGACCGGCTCGTCGAGGATGAGGGTCGCCGGGTCGCCGAGCAGCGCCGCGGCGATGCCCAGTCGCTGCCCCATGCCGAGCGAAAAGCCGCCCACCCGCTTGCCCGCGACGGAGTCGAGGCCGGTCAGGCCAATGACCTCGCGGACGCGCGCCTTGCCGATGCCGTGGGTCGCGCCCATGGCGAGGAGGTGGTTGTAGGCGCTCCGGCCGGTGTGCACGGCCTTGGCGTCGAGCAGCGCGCCCACCTCGTGCAGCGGCGCCGAGTGCTCGGCGTAGCGCTTGCCGTTCACTGTGACGGAGCCCGCACTCGGCCGGTCGAGGCCGACGATCATGCGCATGGTGGTGGATTTGCCGGCCCCGTTGGGGCCGAGGAAGCCGGTGACGATGCCCGGCCGGACGGTGAAGCTGATGTCGTCGACGGCGGTCTTGTCGCCGTATCTCTTGGTGAGTCCCTCTGCGTGGATCATGCGCTTCAGCGTAGGGATCGGCGGGCCGCCGCCCATCCTGCCCGAGGACGATCTCCGCGTACGCCGGAGTCCTCCCTCGGTACTACGGGCGGCTCAGAGCGCGGGGCGGATCCGCGGGAGGCGCTGGCAGCGCGGGCAGAAGTGGCTCGACCGGTTCATGAAGCTCTCGCGCCGGATCGGCGTCGTGCACCGCGCGCACGGCTTGCCCTGCTGCCCGTAGGCGTTCAGGCGCTGGGCGAAGTAGCCGGAATTCCCGTTCACGTTGACGTACTGCGCGTCGAAGCTGGTGCCGCCGTCCTCGAGGGCGCGCAGCAGCACCGAGCGGAGCTCGGCGAGCAGGAGCTTCGCCTTGGGCCGCGACAGGCCCGAGGTGGGGGTCTCGTAGTGCAGCTTCGCGGCCCACAGCGCCTCGTCGGCGTAGATGTTGCCCACACCGCTGACCAGGGTCTGGTCGAGGAGCGCGCGCTTCACACCCGTGACCTTGCGGGCGAGTGCGGCGGAGAACCGCCGGTCGTCGAAGGCGGGGTCGAGGGGGTCCCGCGCTATGTGGGCGACCTGGGTGGGGATACGGGTGTCGGGCGAGCCGAAGCCGGCGGCCGCTCCGTCCGGCACCGGGACCAGGTCGTCGATCGCCATGGAGCCGAAGATGCGCTGGTCGACGAACGCCAGGGAGAGCGGTCCGTGTGCCGGGGAGTCGACGTCGAGGCGGATGCGCAGCAGCCTGTCGTCCGGCGAATCGACGTCCCGCAGCAGCACCTGGCCGCTCATCCCCAGGTGGGCGACGAGGGCGCGGTCGGCGCCCTCGAAGGGC
>DATCMN010000330.1:0-5110 GCA_036563405.1 Naasia sp.
ACTATAACCGTCCTAAGGTAGCGAAATTCCTTGTCGGGTAAGTTCCGACCTGCACGAATGGCGTAACGAGTTGAACGCTGTCTCAACGATGGGCTCGGTGAAATTGCAGTCTCGGTGAAGATGCCGAGTACCCGCGGCTAGACGGAAAGACCCCGTGAACCTTTACTACAACCTGGTATTGGAGTGCGGTGCATCTCGCTCAGGATAGGAGGGAGACTTTGAAGCGCCGGCTGCGGCTGGCGTGGAGTCAACCTTGAGATACCTCCCTTGATGTATTGTGCTTCTAACACTGCGCCGTTATCCGGGCAGTGAACAGTGCCAGGCGGGTAGTTTGACTGGGGCGGTCGCCTCCCAAAATGTAACGGAGGCGCGCAAAGGTTCCCTCAGCACGGTTGGAAATCGTGCGTAGAGTGCAAAAGCAGTAAGGGAGCTTGACTGTGAGACCGACAGGTCGAGCAGGTGCGAAAGCAGGCTTTAGTGATCCGGCGGTAGCAAGTGGAAGTGCCGTCGCTCAACGGATAAAAGGTACTCCGGGGATAACAGGCTTATCGAGTCCAAGAGTCCACATCGACGACTCGGTTTGGCACCTCGATGTCGGCTCGTCGCATCCTGGGGCTGAAGTAGGTCCCAAGGGTTGGGCTGTTCGCCCATTAAAGCGGTACGCGAGCTGGGTTCAGAACGTCGTGAGACAGTTCGGTCCCTATCTGCCGTGGGCGTTGGAGAATTGACAGGATTCGTCCCTAGTACGAGAGGACCGGGATGAACGCACCTCTGGTGTATCTGTTGTCCTGCCAAGGGCATTGCAGGTTAGCTACGTGCGGATCGGATAACCGCTGAAAGCATCTAAGCGGGAAGCCGGCCTGAAGATGAATTCTCCCACCACTTCGAGTGGGTAAGTACCCTGGTAGACCACCAGGTTGATAGGCCGGATCTGGAAGGACGGTGACGTCTGAAGGAGACCGGTACTAATGGTACGAGGGCTTGACGGATATTTTTTGATGCCCTGATGTGGCGCTGTGCGGTTTTGAGGGACCGTCGGGAGCTCTCACGAGTTTCCGGTGGTCATGGCGAGGGGGAAACACCTCTTCCCTTTCCGAACAGAGCAGTTAAGCCCCTCAGCGCCGATGGTACTTGGCCCGCAAGGGCCCGGGAGAGTAGGACGCCGCCGGTTTATCTTTAACGAGCCGCCCCGCGAGGGGCGGCTCGTCGTCGTTCTGGGGCGGTTGGCCGGCCCCGGGGCGGCGCGCGGTCAGGTGCGCGGCCGCCCAGGAGCTCCCGTCCGCCCCGGACGCAGCGCCCGGCGGAGGGCCGGGACCGCGGCAGCGGCCCCTGTGAGGCGGTGAGCGTCCGTTTGACCGGCGTGAGGGCGTTGGATCGGACGCTCGAGCGCCGTGCGCCCCGCTCGCTCGCTCGCTCGCTCGAGTGTCCGTGTGACCGGTGTGAGGGCGTTGGATCGGACGCTCGAGCTCTGGGGCGCGAACGTCCGTGACCCACGCTAAGCGTGGTTACCGGACGCTCGCCAGCCTGGGCTCTGACGCCGCCGCCGCCACCCGCGCCCGCGGCATGTGCTGCCCGCGGGCGCGGGTCGCGGCGGCTGGCGACCGGAGATACGGAGGGGGGAGGGGCGGCGCTCAGCGCAGCTGCCAGCCGGGCACGCGCGCGCTCGTGGCGCGGGGCGCTCCGGTGGCGCTGTCCGCGCCGGGGCGGCTCGCCGCGCGGTCACGGGCGAGCGGCGTCAGGCAGTGCTGCTCGCGCGGCGCGGCCGCACCGGGCCGGCGCGACCGAAGGCTCGGTCGCAGCGGCTGACGGTGCGGGTGCGCCGGCGCGCCGGCGGGCACGCGCGGGCTGCCCGGATCCTCCGCCGGAGCGGAGTCCTCGAGCAGCAAGAAGGCGCGGGCGAGGCCGAGCGCTCGGCCGGCCGCAGCGCGCCACGAGGGCGCGGGGGCCGGCGAGGCCGCAGGCTCGTCGCTCCGCTGCACGGCGACCCGGTCTATGGCCTCCCAACCACGGGTCTCCGGACGGCGGGGCTTCGAGATCTGCGGGGTGTTCTCTCGGGGGAACATGTGTTCGTGAAGGTACGCCTGCGGTCGGACGGACCGGGGGGTCTGCAAGAGAACTTGCACGAACACGCGTTCGCGCCCGATGGTCATGCGGAATCGGGCGCGGAGCGAGGGCTGGCAGGGGTGGTGGCGGCTCCGATCGAGCCGTGCCGCTCAGCGCGTGGAGCCGAGCGACGACCAGACCTCGAGCTTGGTCCGCACCCGCCCGATGACCTCGTCGGTGAACTCGGTGGTGCCCGAGTGGCCGCCCAGGTCCGGCGTGCGCATGCCGGCGCCCACCGCCTCGAGCACGGCCTCGTAGATCGCCCGCGAGGCGGTCTCCGCCTCCGCGGAGCCGCCGTCCGCGCGCCCCGCGTACCCGAGCACCGCGCCGCAGGCGAGGATCATCGCCATCGGGTTCGCCAGGTCCTTGCCCTGCAGCGCGGGCGCGGTGCCGTGTGGCGCCTCCGCCATGGCCACCCCGGTCGAGAGGTCGTCGCCGAACGACAGCAGCACCGACTCGGCTCCCGCGATCGAGCCGAACATCGGCAGGACCATGTCCGACAGGCAGTCGCCGTCGCGGTTGAGCGCCGGGATGACGATCGGCCCGTCGCCGGTGCCGGTGATGAGCCCCGCGTAGGTGGCGTCGATGAGCACCGGCTGGTAGGTCACCTCGGGGTGGCGCGCGGCGGCGGCGTCCATCTCCTCCTTGAGCATCCCCTCGTAGACCGGCGAGACCGTCCACTTCGGCCCGCCGTAGACCTTGCCGCCCATCTGGGCGGCGGTGCGGAAGGCGTACTCGGCGACGGCGCGGCAGGTGCCGCGGGTGATGCGCTCCGTGCGGAAGGCCACCTCGTCCTCGGCGCCCTCGGTCCCCTCGCGCCACTGCTCGGCGCCGTAGGCGTCCTCGACGGCCATCCGGACCACGGAGATCGGGTAGTGCACGCCGCCGAACGGCGTCACGCCCGGGATCCGCCGGCCCGTGCGGATGATGACCTTGCCGTCGATCTCCTCGCGCAGGATCCGGTTGGGCGACCCGACGTCGTCCTTGCCCTCGGGGGTGATCGTCGCCGCCTTGATGCCGAAGCCCGACGCGCGCATGGCGCGCGCCGCCTCGTGCACGATCTCGTTGCCGGTCTCGCGGCGTCGCTCGAGCGACAGGTCGTAGCGGTCGAGCTGGAGCTCGAGGCCGAGCAGCTCGGGGTCGAGGACCCGGAGGGCCTGCTCGAGGAGCTCCTGGCCCGTCTCGTCGCCCTCGAGAACGGTGATCGTCAGCATCGACCGAGGGTATCTTCCGCCCTCATGAGCGAGCAGTGCGCATGGTGCGGGACGGCGGTCCGGGGCGACGAGGGCTTTCGCGCCGCCGAGCCGGAGGGGGAGCGGCGGGCGACCTTCTGCCGCCTGGAGCACATCGTGCCGTGGGTCATGCACGGCGCGCGCTGGGAGCCCGGGCGCCTGCTCGACGACGGCGACGACGGCACCGCGCTCGGCGTCTGCGCCCAGTGCGGCGACCAGCTCGGCGACACGCGCGTCCTGCTCGTGCGCCACCGCGGCGAGCACCGCATCGCCGACGCGTTCTGCCGCGTCGACCACCTGCACGAGTGGGCGCGCCGCGGCGGGCGCTGGCGGACCGGGGTCTAGGCGGCCGACGGCGCCGGCGCCGGCGCGGCCGGCGGCGTCAGCGTCGCGCGGCGGGCGATCGCGAGCGCCCCGCCGGCGCAGGCGACCGCGCAGGCGGCGCCCAGGGCGACCCGCCACCCGGCGCTGTCGACGATCGGCCCCGACAGCGCGTTGCCGACCGCCACCCCGGCGACCATCGACGTGATGATCCAGGTGAAGGCCTCGGTCAGCGTCCCGCTGGGCGCGAGCTCGGAGACGAGCAGGTTCTCGGCCGCGCTGATCGGCGCGAGCACCAGCCCGGAGAGCAGCGCCAGCGCCATCAGCACCCCGAGCGTCGGCGCGAGCGCCAGCAGGCCGATCAGCGGCGGGCAGGCGACGACGAGCACGAGGTAGCCGCGCGTCACCGGGCCCAGGCGCTCGTGGTAGGCGCCGTAGAGGAGCCCGCCGGCCGCCGACCCGATGGCCTGCATCGCGATGAGGACGCCGGCCAGGCTCGGCGCGCCCCGCTCGGTGCCGTAGGCGGCCAGCGAGACCTCCATGGCCCCGAAGCAGACGCCGATGGCCAGCGACGCCAGGGTGAGCGTGCGCATGCCGGGGGAGGCGAGCGGGCCGGCGAGGCTCCCTTCGCGCGTCGGGTCGCCGCGCCACTCGCGCGACGGCCGCAGCGCGGCGAACGTCAGCGTCCCGGCGAGGGCGAAGCCGGCCGCGACGAGCAGCGCCGCCTGCGGGGAGAAGACCGCGATGACGAGCCCGGTGAGCAGGGGCCCCACCACGAAGACCGCCTCGAGGAGGATCGCGTCGAGCGAGTAGGCGACGGCGAGCAGGTCGCCGCGCCCGCCGAGCAGGCTGGGCCACAGCGGTCGCAGCACGGCCGAGACCGGCGGCGCCGTGCCGGCCAGGGCCGCGCACGCGATGAGCGCGGCCAAAGGGGCGTCGGCGAGGCCCAGCGGCACCAGCGCAACGACGGCCGCCGCGTGGACGGCCACGCCGGCGATCAGCACCCGGGTCTGCCCGCGGCGGTCGATCACGCGCCCGAGCACGGGCGCCATCACGGCGCAGCTGAGGGCGAAGGCCGCGGTCACCGCGCCCGCCGCGGCGAACGAGCCCTTGACGTCCTCGACGAACAGCACGACCGCCAGCGAGACGATGCCGACGGGCATCCGCGCGACGACCGACGACAGGATCAGCGCGCGGACGTGCGGCGCGCCCCAGACGCGCCCGTACCGGCCCCACACGGCGGGGGCTAGGCCGTGGCGGCGCCCGAGCCGGTCAGCTCGAGCTCCTCGGCGTGCTGCTCCAGGGCGGCGACGACGAAGCGCACGTGCTCGTCGAAGTCGACGCCCAGTCCCGCGGCGCCGTCGCGCACGTCGTCGCGGTTGACCGCGGCGGCGAACGACGGTTGCTTGAGCTTCTTCTTGACCGACTTCGGCGTGAGCCCGACGATCCCCTCG
>DATCMN010000493.1:0-10031 GCA_036563405.1 Naasia sp.
CACCCGCGCCCGCGGCGAAGACGACGGCGTCCGCCCCCGCGAAGGCCGCGGCGAGGGCGTCGGCCGTCGCGGTCTCGACGTCCACGACGGCGGGCTCGCCGCCCAGCCGGACGATGTCCTCGCCGTGCTCGGGGTCGCGGATCACCCCCACGACGTCGTCGCCGCGGACGTACAGGAGATTGATCAGCCGCTGCGCCACCTTGCCGTGAGCGCCGACCACCGCGATTCGTGCCATACCCCTATTCTCGCCCCCGTCCGGGCCCGTCCCAGCCCGCATGCGCCCCCCAGCGCGCGGTGATACGGTCCGAACGTGACCCGAATCGCGGCCGTTGCCGCAGCGCTGCCGGAGCACTCGTACGCGCAGTCGGACATCACCGCCATGCTCGCCCCGATGATCACCGAGGACCCGGCGAAGCAGCAGCTTATGCGCCGACTGCACCAGGGCTCCAAGGTCGAGCGGCGGCATCTCGTGCGGCCGCTCGAGGAGTACCGCGAGCCGCAGACCTTCACGCAGACGAACGGCATCTTCGTCGAGGCGGCCACCGACCTCGCCGAGCGGGCCGTCCGCGACGCCCTCGACTCGGCAGGCATCGCGCCGGAGGAGGTCGACTTCCTCATGTTCACCTCCGTCACCGGCGTCTCCGCGCCGTCCGTCGACGCCCTGCTCGTGCCCCGGCTCGGCCTCCGCCCGGACGTCAAGCGGGTGCCGATGTTCGGCCTCGGCTGCGTGGCCGGCGCGGCCGGCCTCGCCCGTATCGACGACTACCTGGAGGGCCACCCCGACGACGTGGCAGTGCTCGTGGCGGTCGAGCTGTGCTCGCTGACGGTGCAGCGCGACGACGATTCCACCGCCAACCTGGTCGCTAGCGGGCTGTTCGGGGACGGTGCAGCGGCCGTCGTCGCCGTCGGCGCGGATCGGGGCGCGCGGGACGGCGTCCGCGGGCCCGACATCGTCGGCGCGCGCAGTGCCCTCTACCCGCACAGCGAGCACGTCCTCGGCTTCAATCCGGGCACGACGGGGTTCCGGATCGTCCTCACCGCCGGGGTGCCGGAGGTCGTGGAGGAGCACTTCGGCCGCGACGTGCGCGCCTTCCTCGGCGACAACGGCCTCACCCTGGCCGACATCGCGACCTGGGTCGCCCACCCCGGCGGCCCGCGCGTGCTCGAGGCGTTCTCGGAGGCTCTCGAACTCCCCGACGGTGCGCTCCAGCTGAGCTGGAACGCGCTCGCCGCCGTCGGCAACCTGTCGTCGGTCGCGGTGCTGCACATCCTCGCCGAGTCCCTGGCGCGCGGGACGCACCGCCCCGGCGACGCGGGTCTGCTGTTCGCGCTCGGACCCGGCGTGAGCGCCGAACTGGTGCTGCTGCGCTGGCCGGAGGCGCCGGACATCGAGGCCGCAGCGTGACCGAGTACGCCATCGGGGTCGCCTGGTACGCGGCGCTCGTCGTGGCCACCGGCATCGAGCGCCTCATCGAGATGGTCGTCTCCGCGCGCAACGCGCGCTGGGCGTTCGACCGCGGCGGGGTGGAGTTCGGCAGGAGCCACTTCCCGTGGATGGTGGCCCTGCACACCGGGCTGCTCGCGGCGTGCGTGGCCGAGGTGGTGGTCGCCGAGCGGCCCTTCCTGCCGGCGCTCGGCTGGCCGGCCCTCGCACTCGTGATCGCGGCGCAGGGTCTCCGCTACTGGTGCATCGCCTCCCTCGGCCGTCAGTGGAACACGCGCGTGATCGTGGTGCCCGGGCTGCAGCTGCAGACCCGCGGCCCGTACCGCTTCCTCCGCCACCCGAACTACGTCGTGGTGATCCTCGAGGGCATCGCCCTGCCGCTCGTGCACGGTGCGTGGATCACCGCACTGGCCTTCACGATCCTCAACGCGGTGCTGCTGTTCGGCTTCCGCATCCCGGTGGAGGAGCGCGCCCTCCGCAGCCTCGCGCCGGCGCGGTGACCGACACCGACCTGCTCATCGCCGGCGGGGGACCGGTCGGGCTGTACGCCGCCATCGCGGCGCGGTCGGCGGGCCTCACCGTCGTGCTCGTGGAGCCGCGCGCCCTTCCGATCGACAAGGCGTGCGGCGAAGGGCTGATGCCGGGGGCCGTCGCCGCGCTGGAGGCGATCGGTGTGCGGCCGGAGGGCGTCCCCATCGCCGGATTCCGCTACACCGACGGGCGCCGGTCCGTCGAGCACCGGCTCCGGGGTGCGTCCGGCCGCGGCGTGCGCCGGACCATGCTGTCGACCGCGCTCGCCGCGCGCGCCCGGGAGGCCGGCGTGATCTCGGTCGCAGGCAGGGTCAGCGACGTCCAGCAGGACGCGACGGGCGTCACAGCGGCGGGCGTGCGGGCCCGCTGGCTGCTCGGCTGCGACGGTCTGCACTCCACGGTGCGCCGCCTCGCCGGCCTCGAGCGGACGGCACGGCCGGGTCAGCGCTTCGGGCTGCGCCGGCACTACAGGGTGGCCCCCTGGACGGACCTCGTCGAGGTGCACTGGGGGCGCACCATCGAGGCGTACGTGACGCCCGTCGCGCCCGACCTCGTCGGCGTCGCGGTGCTCGGTCCCCGGCACGCCGGCTACGACGAGGCTCTCGCCCAGGTGCCGGAGCTCGCCGCACGGCTCGCTGGTGCCGATCCGGCTGGCCCCGTGAAGGGCGCCGGCCCGCTGAGGCAGCGGACGCGGGCCCGCTCCGCCGGACGGGTGCTGCTCGCGGGCGACGCCTCCGGCTATGTCGACGCGCTCACCGGCGAGGGCATGCGCGTGGGCTTCGCGCAGGCGGATGCGGCGGTGGCAGCGCTCGTCGCGGGGGAGGCGGGCGGCTACGAGCGCCAGTGGGCCCACCGCACCCGCGACTTCCGGATCCTGACCGGCGGGCTGGTGGGCCTCGCCACGTCGCCGCTCCGCCGCGCCGTGCTGCCCGCGGCCGTCGCGCTGCCGGGCGTCTACGGCGGCTTCGTGGAGCGCCTCGCCCGCTGACGTCGCCGCCGGTGTCGGTGGTGGGGGTCATCCTTACCGGCGTGGCATCCCGGCCAGGCGAAGGGCCGGAGGGACCATGGAGATCGGCCACCCGGACCGGAAGGAGACCGCGATGAACCACCCCCACATCGCCCAGATCTGCTCGCTCGCGTCCAACGCCGTCGGCGAGCACACAGTCGACGACGCGTCCGCCGACTTCGGCCCCGGCGCCGTCGTCGTGACCTGCGCCTGCGGCGCGTGGTTCGCCGAGGACCCCTCGGGCGAGCTCATCGCCTGGTCCGAGTCCGTCGAGGTCGCCCTGCTGGAGCTCTCGGGCGCGGCCTGAGCTTCGCCCTCCTCGGCACGCCGGGGATGTCGGGGGCCGCAGGGAGAATGGTTCTGTGAGCGTCAAGGGCGGGCAGGGTGACCGGCAGGTCTCCGGCGACGCCGTCGACAGCCCCACGTCCACCATCCTGCACATCGACATGGATGCGTTCTTCGCGAGCGTCGAGCTGCTCGATCGCCCGGAGCTGGTCGGCAAGCCCGTCATCGTGGCGGGGGAGTCGGGGCGCAGCGTAGTCACCAGCGCCACCTACGAGGCGCGCCGCTTCGGCGTCCGCTCGGCGATGCCCGTGGGGCAGGCCAAGCGCCTCTGCCCCCAAGCCGTCATCGTGCCGCCGAACGGCGCCAAGTACTCCCACTACTCGCGGCAGGTGATGGCGATCTTCCGCGACGTGACCCCGCTGGTGGAGCCGCTCAGCATCGACGAGGCGTTCCTCGACATCCGTGGCGCCCTCAAGCTGATGGGCTCCCCGGGCACCATCGCCCGCGGCATCCGGCAGCGAGTGCACGCCGAGACCGGGCTCACCTGCTCGATCGGCGGGGCGTCGACGAAGTTCGTCGCGAAGCTCGCCTCCACTCGCTCGAAGCCGGACGGACTTCTGCTCGTTCCCGCCGATCAGACGCTGGCGTTCCTGCACCCGCTGCCGGTCGGCGCCCTCTGGGGCGTCGGCAAGACCACGGCGGAGTCCCTCACCAAGCGCGGCATCCGCACGGTGGGCGACCTCGCCGGGACCCCGCGGGACGTGCTCCAGAAGTGGGTCGGCCAGGCGTCCGGGGCGGCCCTGCACGATCTGTCCTGGGGGCGGGACCCCCGCCGGGTCAACCCGGAGCGTGCGGAGAAGAGCATCGGTCACGAGAACACGTTCGGCGTCGACACCGCGGATCCGGCTCTCCTCCGGAGGGAGCTGCTGGACCAGGCCGAGCGCGTGGCCGTCCGGCTGCGGCGAGGCGGGTGGGTGGCGCGCACCGTGGCGCTCAAGCTCCGCTTCGCCGACTTCACGACGATCACCCGGTCCCGCACGCTGTCCGAGTCGACGGACGTGGCGCACCGCATCTACGAGCAGGTGGTCGAACTGCTCGAGGAGCAGGACCTCGCCGGCCGCCGCGTCCGCCTGATCGGCGTGCGCGCGGAGCAGCTCGGGCCGCCCGGCGGCGACGGCCTCTCGCTGTGGAGCGAGGACGACGACTGGCGCGAGGCCGAGCAGGTGGTGGATGCGGCGACGGCCCGGTTCGGCCGGGGCGCCATCACGCCCGCAGCGCTCCTCGGGAAGCGGCAGCGCGGCGAGAACCCGGACGCCAAGAACTACTCCCGGGCGCCGCGCGACGACCGGTGACGCCGGGTGGCGTCAGTCCGCGGTCGTCGCGAGCACCACGGCGGACCGGCCGGGGAGGAGGACCGCACCGTCGGGTGTCTCAGCGACGCCCGGATCGGTGGCGAACAGCGCTTCGCCCTCGATGCCGAGCTCGACCGCCTCGGTGCCGAAGTTCACGGCGACGCTGACCGCGCCGCGGCTGAGGACCAGCCAGCGGTCGTCCTCGTCGAAGTCGACGAACGTCTCCCGGAACCGCGGATCGGTGAGCTCGGGAACGCGCTTCCGGAGGGCGATCAGCTCCCGGTACAGGTCGAGCATCCGCGCGTGCCGGCCGGCGTCGCCGGACTCCGGGTACGGCTCGGACCAGTCGAGCTTCGACCGCGTGAAGGTGTCCGGGTCCTGCGGGTCCGGCACGACCGCCGGGTCCCAGCCCATCTTCGCGAACTCCTCGATGCGCCCCTTCGCCGTCGCCTCGCCCAGCTCCTTCTCCGGGTGCGAGGTGAAGAACTGCCACGGCGTGGACGCCGCCCACTCCTCACCCATGAACAGCATCGGGGTGAACGGCGAGGTGAGGGTGAGGACCGCCGCCAGGGCCAGGCCGCCCTCGTCGAGCGTCTCGGTCAGCCGGTCGCCTGTCGCACGGTTGCCGATCTGGTCGTGATCCTGGGCGAACACGACGAGCCGCCACGTCGGCATCCTGTCGAGGTCGATGGGCCTGCCGTGCACGCGCCCGCGGAAGGACGACAGGGTGCGCGCGTGGTAGAAGCCCTCCTCGAGGACCGTGGCGAGCGCCCGGATCGAGTCGAAGTCCTCGTAGTAGCCGGTGGTCTCCCCGGTCACGTTGACATGCACGGCGTGGTGGAAGTCGTCGCTCCACTGCGCGTCCAGCCCGTAGCCGTGAGCTTCGCGCGGGCGGATGAGGGTGGGGTCGTTCATGTCGGACTCGGCGATGAGCGTGAGCGGCCTGCCCACGTGCGCGGACAGCGCTGCCACCTCCTCGCCCAGCTCCTCCAGCAGGTGCACCGCCCGGGTGTCGACGAGGGCGTGCACGGCGTCCAGCCGCAGGCCGTCGACGTGGTAGTCGTCGAGCCACATGAGCGCGTTCTCCAGGACGTAGTCCCTGACGATGTCGGAGCCCTCGCCGTCCAGGTTCAGCGAGAGGCCCCACGTGTTGGCCGCCGCCTCGTGCAGGTACGGGCCGTACTCCGGCAGATAGTTGCCGCTCGGTCCCAGGTGGTTGTAGACCACGTCCTGGATGACACCGAGCCCGCGCTGGTGGCAGGCGTCGACGAATCTCTGGTAGGCGGCCGGCCCGCCGTAGGTCTCCTGGACGGCGTACCAGAGGACGCCGTCGTAGCCCCAGTTGTGCGTGCCGTTGAAGGCGTTCACCGGCAGGATCTCGACGAAGTCGATGCCCAGGTCGACGAGGTGGTCGAGCCTCTCGATCGCCGAGTCGAGGGTGCCCTCCGGCGTGAAAGTTCCGATGTGCAGCTCGTAGATGACGCCGCCCGCCAGCTGGCGGCCCGTCCAGGCGCCGTCGCCCCAGGCGTGCGCTGCGGGGTCGAAGGTGCGGCTGAGGCCGTGCACGCCGTCCGGCTGCCGGCGCGACCGCGGGTCCGGTCGCGGGGTGTCCCCCTCGCCGAGGAGGTAGCCGTAGTCGTGCTCCCCGCCGTCGGCGGAGATGTCGACGACGTGCCAGCCGTCCTCGGCCCGCGTCATCTCGTGGCGCTCGCCGTCGAGGACGAGAGTGACCTTCTCGGCGCGGGGCGCCCACACGTCGTAGGGGCTCACGGGGTGTCTCCTTCTGCGACGAGGAGCGCGACCGGGTAGCGGTCGAGGACCTCGGACACGGGCAGCGATCCGCCGTCGAAGCGACGGCCGGTGAGGATGTCGACGACCGGCGCGGAGCCGACGTCGATCACGGTGTCGCCCCAGCCGCCCCGCGCGGCGAGGCCGAGCGGCAGCCGGGTGGCCAGGGTGGTGGCGCCGCCGCGGTCGAAGCCGACCAGGTGCGCTGCGGCGGATCCATCCGCGTGCACCGGCGTGTAGCCGCCGAAGAGTTCGGGGCGGTCGCGGCGCAGGCGTAGGGCGCGCGAGGTGACGAGCAGCTTGGCGGCCCCGATGGCGTCGACCGGGGGGAGAGTGCCGCCGTCCAGCTCGGCGAGGAGGCGACGGCGCTCGGCGAAGTCGACGGGCCGGCGGTTGTCCGGGTCGACGAGCGACTGCTCCCACAGCTCGCTGCCCTGGTACACGTCGGGCACGCCCGGCGCGGTGAGCTGCAGCAGCTTGAGCGACAGGGAGTTCGACCAGCCCGGTGCGGACAGCCGCTCCACGATGCGCTCGAGGAGAGCGGCGACCTCCGGATCGTCGAACGCGGCGTCGACGGCCGCGTGCATGCGGCCCTCGAAGTCCTCGTCGGGCTCGGTCCAGGTGGTGGAGTTCCCCGCCTCGCGGGAGGCCTTCTCGGCGTAGGCGTGCAGGCGCTCGCGGCTGGCGGGCCAGGCGCCCACGACCGCCTGCCACAGCAGGTTCTCGAACGGGCCGTCGCCGACGGGGGCGAGTCGGCGCAGCTGGCCGAGCGCGTCGGCCCACTCGTCCGGGATCTCCGCCAGGACGTCGATGCGCGCCCGCACGTCCTCGCCGCGCTTGGTGTCGTGGGTGGACAGCGCGGTCATCGACGCGGGGAAGGAGGCCTGGCGGCGCTCCTGCCGGGCGTGGAACTCGCCGGCGTCGATCGCGAACTCGCTGGGCTCGCCGCCCACCTCGGTGAGGCTGGTGAGGCGGGTGTAGCGGTAGAAGGCGGAGTCCTCCACGCCCTTCGCCATGACCATCCCGGAGGTCTGCTGGAAGCGCTGCGCGGACGGCTCCGCCGGGTCGCCGAGGACCGGGAGCAGCGCGTCGAGGGTGCCGGCGAGGTCCGGGCGGTGTCGGCGTGCGAGATCCGCGGCCTGCTCGAGGCGCTCGCGGCCTTCGGGGAGGTAGGAGCGGTAGACGGGGAAGCACGCGAGGAGTTCGGCGATGGCGTCCGCCACCTTGTCGTCGCTGCGGTCGACGCGGTCGGCGACCACCCTGTCGAGCCGGAGGACCTCGCTGTGCAGGATCCCGTCGGCGACGGCGCGTTTGCTGTCGTGGACCATGTCGTGCCAGTCCACGGCGGTGCCGCCGCGCAGCTCGGTGTCGAGGGCGGTGAGCCGCTCCTCACCGGCGGGGTCGACCAGGATGCGCTCGAAGTCGGCCAGCGCGTCGTACCCCGTGGTGCCCGCGGTCTTCCACGAGGACGGCAGCTGCTCGTCGCCCTCGAGGATCTTCTCCACGAGGACGTAGGTGCCGCCGGTCGCCTCGGCGAGGTCGTCCAAGTACGCGCCGGGGTCGAGCAGGCCGTCCGGGTGGTCGATGCGCAGTCCGTCGGCGAGACCCTCGCGGATCCAGCGCAGGATCTCGTCGTGCGATCGGGCGAACACTTCGGGAACCTCGACGCGCACCGCAGCGAGCGTGTTCACCGCGAAGAACCGCCGGTAGTTGAGGTCGTAGTCGGCGCGGCGCCAGTCGACGAGCTCGTAGCTCTGCCGGGCGTGCACGGCAACCGGGTCGTCGCCGACCGCGGCGGTGCCCGGCGCGACCGGGAACCTGTGGTCGTAGTAGTGCAGCTCCAGGCGCGAGCCCTCCTCGGCGTCCTGCGGCACCTCCACGAGCTTCAGGGCCGGCAGGTCGTCGCCGGAGCCGAGGACGGGGAGGCGGATCCGGCCGCCGCCGAATTCCCAGTCCACGTCGAACGCCTCGGCGTACCGGGAGTCGCGCCCGTTCTCGAGCACGTCCCACCACCAGCGCGAGTGGACGGGGGTGGCGACGCCCACGTGATTCGGGACGATGTCGATGAGGACACCGAGGCCGTGCTCGCGGGCGGCCGAGACCGCCGTCGCGAGGCCTTCGGCGCCTCCCCGGTCGGGATCCACCCGGGCGTGGTCGACGACGTCGTAGCCGTGATCGGAGCCCGGCTCGGCCTCGAGGAGCGGGGACAGGTAGACCCAGTCGGCTCCGAGGTCGTGCAGGTAACCGGCGACCTCGGCCGTCGCCGCGAGGTCGAAGGACTTCCGGACCTGGATCCTGTAGGTGGAGATGGGGGTGCGCGCCACAGGTCAGCCCACCTTCGGCGTCGCGGCCGGCGTGGCGTCCACCTGCGCAGCGGACAGCATCGCGAGCGACGCCGACACCGAGTGGTCGGCCAGCTCGGTGCTCGGAGCGGAGTGCGCGCGCAGCACGACGAGCGATTTCGACTCGACGAGGAGCGGGGCACCGCCGTCGAGCTCCATGTCGGCCGACTTGCCGGCCGTGTCCACCACGACGTCCCACTTGGGCTCGAGCGTCGTCGGCGGCAGCCGGAACTCGACGTCCTCGTCATGTGCGTTGAAGTAGATGAGGAAGTCGTCGTCGGTGATGTCGACGCCGCGGACGTCGCGCTGGCGGATCCCCTCGCCGTTCAGGAACACGCCGACGGAGCGGTAGCCCGCATCCCAGTCCTTCGGCGACATCTCCGTGCCGTCGGTGCGCAGCCACATGATGTCGGGAACCGGGGCGCCCTCCTCACGCTCCACCGGGCGGCCGTCGAAGAACCGGCTGCGCCGGAAGGTGGGGTGGTCCTTCCGGAGGCGGGAGACGGCCGCCGTGAACTCGGCGAGCGGCAGGTCCGCGGCGTCCCAGTTCTGCCAGCTGATCTCGCTGTCCTGCGCGTACGTGTTGTTGTTGCCGCCCTGGGTCCTGCCGAGCTCGTCGCCGTGCAGGATCATGGGCACGCCCTGCGACAGGAGGAGGGTGGCGATGAAGTTGCGCTGCTGCTTGGCGCGCAGGCGCTGGATCTCCGGGTCGTCGGTCGGCCCCTCGACGCCGCTGTTCCACGAGCGGTTGTGCGATTCGCCGTCGTTGTTGTCCTCGCCGTTGGCCTCGTTGTGCTTCTCGTTGTAGGAGACGAGGTCGTGGATGGTGAAGCCGTCGTGGGCGGTGACGAAGTTGATGCTCGCGACCGGATGCCGTCCGCTGTTCTCGTAGAGGTCGGCGGAGCCGGTGAGGCGGGCGGCGAACTCGCCGAGGGTCGAGGGCTCCCCACGCCAGAAGTCGCGGACGGTGTCGCGGAACTTGCCGTTCCACTCCGTCCACTGCGGCGGGAAGTTGCCCACCTGGTAGCCGCCGGGGCCGACGTCCCACGGCTCGGCGATGAGCTTCACCTGCGAGACCACCGGGTCCTGCTGCACGAGCTCGAAGAAGGTGGACAGCCTGTCCACATCGTAGAACTCACGCGCGAGCGCGGAGGCGAGGTCGAAGCGGAAGCCGTCGACGTGCATCTCCATCACCCAGTAGCGCAGCGAGTCCATCAGCAGCTGCAGCGCGTGCGGGTGGCCGGCGTTCAGGCTGTTGCCGGTGCCGGTGTAGTCCATGTAGT
>DATCMN010000496.1:0-4777 GCA_036563405.1 Naasia sp.
GCGCCCAGGGCGAATCGTCCCCGGAATGTCCCGAGGAATCGGGACCGGTGTCCCGTGACTCGCCGCACCCCTGCTGGCACGATGAGCGCATGTCCTCGAGCCGCTCCGTCGCGCCCACAGGCGCCGGCGCGCCGGCGCGCCGGCTGCGCGCGCCCGCCGAACGGTGGTTCGCGGGCCTCGTCGTGACGGTGGCCATGGTCTCGGCGGTCGTCGCGGTGGACCTGATCCTGGGCGCCGTGGCCGGTGCCGCGCTCGGCGAGCAGGGGGCGGCGATCCTGGCGGCGATCGGCGTCACGCTCGCCGTCGCACCCTTCCACGAGCGCCTCACCCGAGCCCTGCACCGGGCGCTCACCGGTCGCGACGACACCTTCGAGATCATGTGGAGCCTCACCGACAGGCTCGCCACGGCGACCGACGAGGGGGGCCGGCTCGGCGACCTCGTCGCGGTCGTCGCGGAGGGGTTCGCCGCTCCGTACGCGGAGGTCCGCCTGGCCCGCCGCGACGGGGCGTTCTCCGTCGCCCGGCACGGCGACCCGCGCAGCGACGCCGAGCACATCGCCCTCGAGTACCGCGGCAGCTCACTCGGCGAGCTCCTCGTCACACCGGGCCGCCGGCTCACCAAGCGCGACAGGGTCCTCCTCGCCGACCTCGTGCGCCTCGCCGCTGCGGCGTTCGTCACCGCCGACACCACGGACGAGCTGCAGCGCATCCGCACCCGGCTCGTGCTCGCGCGCGAGGACGAGCGGCAGCGTCTCCGCGCCGACCTGCACGACCACCTCGTTCCCATGCTCGACACGCTGAGCACCCGGGCCGCGGCCGCACGGGGAGCGGACGGGGTCACCGCACGGCGCGAGCTGAGCGAGGCGGTCACCGTCGCGTCGGCCGCCGTCGACGACATCCGCCGCGTGGCGCAGGACCTGCGGCCGCCCGCCCTCGACGACCTCGGCCTCGGGAAAGCCCTCGACCAGCTGGCCGCTCGCTACGCGTCCCGGATCCCGGACCTCACCCTGAACGCCCACCTCCCCGGCGAGCGGCCTGCCGCTGTCGAGGTCGCCGCCTACCGGATAGTCGCCGACGCGCTCGCCGCCGTGTCGCGTCGGGCCGTCGCGGAGCCTGTCGAGGTGTCGGTCGGCGTCGAGGATGGCGCCCTCGTCGTCCAGGTCGCCGCGACGGGCGGCCTCGCGAGCGGCAGCGGCACGGCGGACCTGGCGGCGCAGCGCGAACGCGCGGAGGAGCTCGGCGGCACCTGGAGCATCGACGAGCGCGGCGGGATCACCATGATCACCGCGGTGCTGCCCGTCGCCGAGGAGGTGGCCGGTGTCGTCTGAGACGATCGCGGCGGAGCGCAGCCCGGCCGCGCTGCCCACCCGGCCCGGCCCGGCGGCGCGAGCCGTCCTCTTCGCCGCCATCGCTCTGGTCACCGCGAGCACCCTGTTCGCCCTCGTCAGCGACATCCTGGTGGCGCGGGCCGGGCAGCTCTACCCGCTCGACACCGGCTGGTCGGGCGTCCTCCCCGGCGTCGCGCTCGCGATCCCCGGCGCGCTCCTGTTCCTGCGGATGCCGTGGCACCCGATCGCGAGCATCCTCCTCGGCTTCGGGGTGCTGTGGGCGGTCGACGGCGCCGCAAGCGCGTGGGTCAACCTCTCCCTCGCGTTCGACCTCGGCCTCCCCGGGCTCGAGTTCGCCGTCTGGTACTTCAGCCGCTTCGGTGCTGTCCTCGTACTGCCCTTCATCCTGCTGCTCCTGCTCTTCCCCGACGGGCGGCTGCCCCGGCGCCAGCCCTGGCGGGCGATCGGCTGGGTCGGCGTGCTCTCCGGGCTGGTGATGCCCACCCTTGCGCAGTTCTTCCCGCCGAATGCCAGCGGCGTCTTCGGCAACTCCCCGGCCCCCGACCCGCGGCTGCTCGAGCTCGACACCATCTGGGTGCGCACGCCGCTGTCGACCGAGACGTGGGACGCGGTGGGGCAGATCGTGCCGATCTCCCTGCTCGTCTCCGGGCTCAGCGCGTTCGTCGTGATCATCAGCCGGTGGATCGGCGCGGACGTCACCCGCCGCCGCCAGCTGCGCTGGCTGATCTGGTCGGGTGTGCTGCTGTTCCTGCTCGGCCTGGTGGCCGAGGCGATGCCGCCGTCCTGGATCAGCACCGTGCTCTTCACCGCGACGCTCTGCCTGGTCTGCTTCTCCGTCCTCATCGCGGTGACGCGCTACAAGCTGTACGCGATCGACAGCCTCTTCAGCTGGACCCTCGTCTACGCGGTCCTGGTGGGCGGGATCCTCGCCGTGGACGCGGCGATCGTGGCGCTCGCCGGCAGCGTGATCGGCCAGCAGGGCAGCGCCCTCCTCGCCGTCGTCCTCGTCGGCCTCGCGTTCGCCCCGATGCGCAACGCACTGTTCCGGCTCGCCAGCAGGCTCATCGCCGGCCGTCGCGTCGACCCGTACGGCGTGGTCACCCGGCTCGCCGCGCGCCTCGAGACGGTGCACGGGCTGTCCGCCCAGCTGGAGGCGATCGCGGAGGCCGTGGCCGACGCTTTCGCCTCGCCGAGCGTCGAGGTGCGGGTCGAGCGGGTCGGGGTGCCCGCCGCGGCGGCCCTGTTCGGTACGGCCGCGGACCGACCGGTCGAGTTCCCCCTGGAATACCGCGGCGTCGCGATCGGCCGCATCCGGATGGCGCCCGGGCGCCGGCCGGTGCTCACCGACCGCGACCAGCGGCTCCTCGGCGTGGTCATCCGCCAGGCGGCCGCCGCCGCGTCCGCCGCGCAGGCGGGGGAGGAGCTGCGACGGATCCGCCGCGAACTGGTCCTCTCCCGCGAGGCGGAGCGCCTCCGCCTCCGCCGGGACCTGCACGACGGGCTCGGCCCGCTCGTCGCCAGCGTGCGCCTGCGCCTCGAGACCGCGGGCAACCTGCTCGACGCCGATCCCGCAGCGGCCGCCGAGCTGCTCGAGGGCGCGGCCGCCGACTCCGCCGAGGCCGTCGCGGACGTGCGCCGCATCGTCGACGACCTCCGGCCGCCCGTCCTCGACCAGCTCGGCGTAGCCGGCGCGATCGAGGCGCAGGCGGGCCGCTTCCACGCCGGCTCCGGACGCGTGCACACCTCGGTGCAGCTGTCGGGCGCGCTGCCGGCCGCCGTCGAGATCGCCGCGTACCGGATCGTCTCCGAGGCTCTCGCGAACGCCGCCCGGCATTCGGGCGCGACCCGGGTCGACATCGAGGTGCGCGGCACGCCGGAGGGCGTCACGCTGCGGGTCAGCGACGACGGAGTGGGGCTGCCCGAGACCCTGCGCGCGGGCACCGGGCTCGCGTCGCAGCGGGAGCGCGCCGAGGAGCTGGGCGGCACCTGGGCGATCGGCCCGGGGCCGGACGGCGGCACCCGGGTGGAGGCCTGGCTGCCCGCGCAGAGGACGACGGAACGGGAGATGGCGAATGTCGGATGACGACCTCCGAGTGGTGCTCGTGGACGACCACCCGATCTACCGGCAGGGCCTCGCGGCGCTGCTCGGCTCGCTCGGCGGGGTGAGCGTCGTCGGCACCGCGGCCGACGGCGCCGAGGCCGTCGAGGTGGCCCGCGCCGAGCAGCCGGACGTCATCGTCATGGACGTGCAGATGCCGGGCGTCGACGGCATCGAGGCGACGCGCAGGATCACCGCCGAGAGCCCGCACATCGGGGTGGTCGTGCTCACCATGTCGGAGGACGACGAGACGGTCTTCCAGGCGATGCGCGCCGGGGCCCGCGGCTACCTGCTGAAGGGGGCCGGGCAGGAGGAGATCCTCCGGGCGGTGCGCAGTGTCGCGGCGGGCGAGGCGGTGTTCGGGCAGGCGCTCGCGCGCCGGGTGGCCGACTTCTTCGCCGGCACCGCCGGCTCGGCGCCCGCCGGACCGGCCGCCGCGGCGAGCCCGTTCCCGCAGCTGACGGCCCGTGAGCAGGAGATCCTCGGCCTGCTCGCCGCAGGCAGGAGCAACCCGCAGATCGCCCAGGCGCTCTTCCTGTCGCCGAAGACGGTCCGCAACAACGTGTCCAACATCTTCGCCAAGCTGCACGTCGCCGACCGGGCGGAGGCGATCATCCGCGCGCGCGACGCCGGCCTCGGCCGCTGACCCCCTCACCACCATGAACTGCCCAGTTCCCGGGCAACTCGGCACTCAGTCGCCCGAGAACTGGGCAGGTCGGCGAGAAGGGCGGCGTGAGGGTCAGCGGTTCCAGAGGTCGGGGAACGTCACGCCGAGCTCGCCCAGCAGGCGCCGCAGCGTCGGCAGCGAGAGGCCGACCACCGTGGAGGGGTCGCCCTCGATCCGCTCGATGAGGGGACCGCCGAGGCTGTCGATGGTGAACGCGCCCGCCACCTTCAGAGGCTCACCCGACGCGACGTAGGCGTCTATCTCGGCGTCCGTGATGTCGCCCGCGAAGGTCACCGTCGCGCTGGCGACCGCGCCGACCGCCCTGCCCGTGCCGTCCGCCCGAGCATCGACCAGCCAGTGCCCGGAGTGCAGGACGCCCGTCCTGCCCCGCTGCGCCTCCCAGCGAGCGCGCGCCACCTCCGGAGTGTGCGGCTTGCCGTGCACGGCGCCGCCGATCTCGAACGCCGAGTCTCCGCCGAGCACGAGCCCGTCGAGGCGCTCCGAACCTGCGGCGACGGCCTCCGCCTTCGCCCGTGCCAGCAGCAGCACCATGTCCTGCGGGCTCAGCGGGCCGTGTTCCCGCTCCGCGGCCTCGACGGCGGCGGGCTCGTCCACATCGGACGGCAGGACGACCGGTTCGACGCCGGCGGCCCGCAGCAGGGT
>DATCMN010000498.1:0-1956 GCA_036563405.1 Naasia sp.
GCCCTGCGGACTGAAGATCACGATCAGCATCAGGATCACCCCGACGAGGACGAAGCGGAGGGTGCTCGCCTGGGTGCTCGTCACCGGGAGGATCCCCGAGGTGGCGAGGGCCGGCAGCACGTTGCTGAGGAAGGTCTGCAGCGCCCAGAAGATGATCGAGCCGAGGATCGGGCCGAAGATCGTCGCGGCGCCGCCCAGGAGCAGCGCGGTGTAGACGAAGAAGGTGAGCGATGTCACGTAGACGCCCGGGTTCACCGCGGAGGGGAGGGCGTAGACGATGCCGCCTAGCGCACCGAACACGCCGCCCAGGATGAGCGCCTGCATCTTGTGCGCGAAGACGTTCTTGCCGAGAGCGCGGACGGCGTCCTCATCCTCACGGATGCCCTTCAGCACACGGCCCCACGGGCTGCGCATGAGGGACCAGACGATCAGTGCGACGATCGCGACCAGGATGATGCCGACGATGCGCACCCACCAGTCGTTGGCGTTGTACGTCCACGGGCCGAAGCCGTAGGTGCCGTCCGGGATCGGGTTCGCCGCCCGGAAGCTCGCGTGGTAGCCGCTCAGGCCGTCCGCCGAACCGGTGACCGCGTCGTACTCGCCGGTGAGGAACAGCAGGCGGAGCACCTCGGCGGCCGCGATGGTGACGATCGCGAGGTAGTCGCCGCGGAGCCGCAGTGTCGGGATGCCGAGGATCAGGGCGAACACGACGGAGGCGCCGATGCCGACCAGGAAGCCCGCCCACCAGGGCAGCCCGAAGGTGAGCGCCGAGATCGCGTAGCCGTACGCGCCGATCGCCATGAAGCCCGCGATGCCCATGTTGATGAGGCCCGCGTAGCCGAAGTGCACCGACAGCCCGATCGCCGCCAGCGCGTACGCGATGGTGGCCGGCCCGATCAGTGACGAGGCGGTGTTGGTGAGGATCTGTCCCCAGTCCATAGCTAAACCCCTAACCGATTCTCTCGCGGCGGCCCAGGATGCCCTGAGGCCGGAACAGGAGGATCAGAATGAGGAGCACCAGTGCTCCGACGTACTTCAGGTCTGCCGGGATCCAGAGGCTGGAGAGCTCCACGAGGATGCCGACGATGAGCGAGCCGACCAGGGCGCCGAACGCGGTGCCGAGGCCGCCGAGGGTGATCGCGGCGAACACGAGCAGCAGGATCTGCGCTCCCATGTCCCATTTGATCCCCGGCCGGTAGTAGGCGTACAGCACGCCGGCGAGTCCGGCGAGGCCGGCGGCGATGATCCAGACGATGCGGACCACCCGGTCCACGTCGATGCCGGATGCGGCGGCCAGTGACGGGTTGTCGCTGATCGCGCGGGTCGCCTTGCCGACGCGGGTGCGCAGCAGCCAGAACGCGAACGCCGCGATGACGACGATGCTGATCGCCATGCTGACGATGTCGATCACGCTGAGCGACACGGATCCGAAGATCGGGATCTGCGGCGAGTTCGAGCCGGGCAGCTGCTCGGTGCCGCCGCCGATGAAGAACTGGAAGACGTACCGCAGGGCGAGGCTGAGGCCGATGCTCACGATCATCAGCTGCACCGTGCCGAGGCCCTTGCGCCGCAGCGGCCGCCAGAGCCCCGCGTCCATCGCCAGGCCGAATGCGGCGCTCAGCGCGACGGCCAGCACGATCGCGACGTAGATCGGCAGATCGATGCCGGTGGAGAGGAAGTACGCCATCACGGCACCGAAGGTCACCATCTCGGCGTGCGCGAAGTTCGACAGCCGGGTGGTGCCGAAGACGAGGGAGGCGCCGATCGAGGCGAGGCCCAGCATCAGGCCGAAGTTGAGGCCGGTGGCCAACCGCTCGACGAACTGATCGAAGAACGAGGTGACGTTCCGCTCGCCCTGGCCGATGAAGAAGTTGGTGGAGACGCGCCCCGCCGCTCCGACCTCCACGGTCCGTACATTGGAGCCTTCGACCACCGCCACGCCGTCGGGCAGGGTCG
>DATCMN010000538.1:0-2672 GCA_036563405.1 Naasia sp.
GCCCTCTCCTTCCTGTACTCGGTGGTCGCCACAGCCGTCGACCAGCCCAGCGCCTACTTCAACACCTTCACGCGAGTGTGGGAGTTCGGCGTGGGAACGCTGCTCGCACTGGTCGTGCCCCGCCTTGCCCGGCGCGGCGTCTGGCAAGCCGTCGTCACCTGGCTGGGCCTCCTGGCCATCCTCGCGTCGGCTCTCCTCTACACGGACGGTTCGCCGTTCCCCGGCTACATCGCGCTGCTGCCCGTGGCGGGGACCGCGCTCGTCATCGCTGCGGGCGCCTCCGGCGTTCCCGGTGCGACCGGGCGGCTCCTCGGCTGGCGACCTGTGCAATTCGTCGGTGACATCTCCTATTCCATCTATCTGTGGCACTGGCCGCTGATCGTGCTGCTGCCGGTCGCGCTCGGCATGCGCATCTCGACACCGTTGAAGCTCGTCATCCTGGTCGCGACGTTCCTACTGGCGTGGCTGAGCAAGAGGTTCATCGAGGATCCGTTCCGCATCGACAGGCCGGGGAAGCCGGACAAGCCGCGCAATCCCGTCACCCGTCGGCGCGTGTTCGCGCTGGCGCTGGCGGGCATGGCGGTGGTCTCGCTCGCCGGCGGCACGGCCTGGGCGGTCAGCGGGGCCAAGGCGAGCGCGGCCCAAGAGGCCCTCGACGCGCTGCCCGACCCGCTCGGCATCCCCTGCTTCGGCGCGAGCGCGCTCGCCGACGGGTGCAGTCCCACCTCGGTGGGGAACGCCATCTATCCCGACCCGGTCATCGCATCGAGCAACACCGGCGACACCGGTCCCCGCATCTGTCAGCAGGACGGCGGGTCGACGGAGGTCGTCGTGTGCAGCTTCGGCAGCACGGACCCCTCGGCGCCCCGGTACGCGCTCGCCGGTGACTCGCACGCTGCGCAGTGGATGCCCGCGCTGGCACGGCTGGCGGAGAGCGAGGGCTGGCAGCTCGACACCTACCTGCGGTCCGGCTGCGGGCTGAGCACCGTCGACGCGTCCGGCCTGGGCAGCGCGGCGCGGTGCGCCGAATGGAACAGCGCGGCACTCGACCGCATCGTCGACGGTCGCTACGACGTCGTCCTCGTCGGCATGCGCAGCAGCCTCGTCGGCGGTGTCGAGAAGTCGCCGGAGGAGATCGCCCGCACCGTCCGGGAGATCCAGCTCTCATGGTCGAGCGTCGACGCTTCGGGCGCCCGCCTCGTCGCCCTGCGGGACACCCCGCAGCCGCTTGCCGCCGGCATCCCGGACATGGCGCGCTGCGTCGCGTCGTCGGGGTCGGGGGGATGCTCGATGGAGCGGGACGACGCTCTTGTGGTCGATCCGACGGTGGTCGCCGCCGACGAGTCCGGCGTGCCCGTCGTGGATCTGACGGACCGCTTCTGCGGGAAGGACCTGTGCGAGGCAGTCGTCGGCAACGTGCTCGTGTACCGGGACGGCAGCCACGTGAGCGCGCTGTACATCGAGACCCTCGCGCCCTACCTCGGCGAGGCGGTCGCGCAGGCGCTGGCGAGCTGAGACCGCGCCTCAGCCGCTCGCAGTGACGACCAGGTCGTCCACCGTGAGGGAAACAGGCCCGTTGGTGGCCGCCGAGCTGAGGTAGGAGATCAGTCGCGGGCTGCCGGGCTGCTGCAGTGCGGCAGAACTGTCGGTCGCCGAGTACTGCCAGGCGCCCGGTTCGGCCGTGCCGTCACGCCAGACCTTCGTGCGAACGGTGGTCGGGTTCGTCCCGTCCACCTGGACGCGGATGTGCAGCCTCATGCCTGCGGTGTACGCGATCCCCGGCAGTGTGTTGCCCGCGAGCGCCGTGCCATCCCGCATCACGTGCAGCTGCACACTGCCGTTCGGGTTGATGCGCACGCGGCCCCCGTAGGTGGAGGTGCCCACCGTGCGCCCGGCGACCGTGATCGAGAGCACCTGATTCGGGACCCGGTCGGCAGCCACGACCACACGGGTGTCGAGGGCGGAGCCGGTGACCTGGCCGAGGGTGGCGGTGAGCGTCGACCCCGCATTCGCAGCGATCCGACCCGTGCCTCCGGAGGCGGAGAACCGGGCCGCCGCGTTGACCGTCCACGTCCCGCCGGCATCGGCCGCGCCCCAGCCGGAGGCGACGGTCCGGGCGAAGGCATCCGAGGCCAGCGTCCCGCCGCCCGGCGGGGGAGGGGCGGTGACCGTCACCGATTGCGTGCTGCTGGCGGCCGCGCCGTCGTCGTCGGTGACGGTCAGGGTCACGGGGTAGGTGCCGGACGCGGGGAATGTGCGGGATGCGGTCGTACCGGTGGCGGCCGTGCCGCCCAGATCCCAGGTGCGGGACGCGATGGTGCCGTCGGAGTCGGTGGAGGGAGCTGAGTCGACGGTGACCGTCAAGCCGTCGGCGGCCCACGTGAATGCGGCCGTCGGGGCGGTGTTCGGCGCCGGAGCAGCTGTCACCGTGACCGACTGCGTGGTGCTCGCACTCGCCCCGTCATCATCGGTCACGGTCAGCGTCACCGGATAGGTTCCGGGGGCGGGAAAGGTGCGCGATGCCGTCGCGCCGGTTGCGGCGACGCCAGCGAGGTCCCAGCTGCGGGCGACGATCGAGCCGTCGGAATCGCTCGAGGGCGCCGAGTCGGCGGTGACGGTGAGGCCGTCCGCGGCCCAGGTAAAGGCGGCGGTGGGCGCGGTGTTCGGCGGCG
>DATCMN010000540.1:0-4304 GCA_036563405.1 Naasia sp.
ACCCTCGGCGCGACGATCCTCGGCCGCAAGCCCGAGCCGTCCGAGCGCCCGCGCTGGGAGCGGGTCATCGAGTTCTCCCGGCGCCTCTGGGGCCAGGAGGTCACCGGGCTCTTCTTCCTCAACGCCTCAAACGGCTACCTACCCGGGCCGTTCGTCAGTGCGCTGCTGAACCTCGGCTTCCGGCCCGTGCCGCTCGCGGGCGACAGCACCGAGAAGGTCGTCGACATCGGCATCCAGCGCACGCTGGACGCGCTCGCCGCCCGGGACGCCGACGTACTGCTGTGCAGCCACGACGGCGACTTCCAGGACCAGATGGAGCGCCTCCTCGACGCGGGCCGGCGCGTCGGGGTGATCGGCTTCCCCGAACTGGTGAGCGGCGCGTACACCGCCCTCGACGTGCCGATCTACGACCTCGAGACCGACGTGAAGGCCTTCACCTCGGTCCTCCCCCGCGTCCGCGTGATCCCGCTGTCGCAGTTCGACCCCGAGGTCTTCCTCCGCTGAACGGGAATCCGGACGAGCGCTCGACGGGAAGCGCCGATGAGCCGTCCCGGCACCGGGTCGAGTCCGTCGACTCCGCCCTCCGGCTGCTCCTGCTGCTCCAGCACGAGCCGGAGCTGCGGGTCACCGCGGCCGCCGCTGCGCTCGGGATCGCGCCGTCGACCGCCCACCGCCTCCTCACCACCCTCGCCGCGCGCGGCTTCGTCACCCAGGACCGCGTCACGAAGGCCTACCGAGCGGGGCCGTCCCTCATCGAGCTGGGGGTGGGCAGCACGAGGGCCCTCGACCTCCGGGCGGTGAGCGAGCCGCACCTGAAGGACCTCGCCGGGAAGCTCGGCGAGACGGTGAACCTGCTCGTCCTGCAGGGGCCGTCCGTCCGCTTCGTCGCCGGCTTCGAGAGCGACCAGCAGATCCGCACCCACGTGCTCACCGGCACCCTGCTGCCCGCATACGCCGTGTCCGGCGGCAAGGTGCTCCTCGCAGAGCTGTCGCGCGAGCGCCTCCGGGAGCTCTATCCGCGGGGAATCAAGAAGCTGACGCCGCACACCAAGACCTTCACGCAGCTGGTCGAGGACCTCGCCCTGGTCATGATGCGCGGCTACGCACTGAACGAGGGCGAGAGCGAGCTCGGGCTCAGCGCGGTCGCCGTGCCCCTCCGTGACCAGCTGGGGCACACCATCGCGGCGCTCGCGCTGTCCGCGCCCAGCTCGCGCATGTCGCAGCCGCAGATCCGGGAGACGGTGATCGAGCTGCGCGAGTGCGCCGCGAGGATCCGCGGCGACCTCTCCCGACGCGCCCGGTAGCCCTCCGCTTCACACGGGCTATTCCGCACGGCGGAATGCCGCCCCGCTATCGCTTGTCCGCCGGGGAAGGGCGGGGTTTCGTTGACGGCGTCGTGAGGCCGCACCGCAGCGGTCTCGGGAGGGACGCCCGACCGATGAAGATCGATGCCTTCAACCACCTTCTCCCGCCGGAGTACGCGAAGCGGCTGTTCGCGATCGACGACAGCCCCGTGGCCCGCAACGTCCAGAAGCGCGTGAGCGGCGTCCCCGCCCTCGTCGACCTGGACGTGCGCTTCCGGGTGATGGACGAGTTCGGGCAGGACTACCGGCAGATCATCAACACGGCGGCCCCGCCCCTCGAGGACCTCGGACCCACCGACAGGACGGTCGAGCTCGCCCGCGTGGCGAACGACGGCATGGCGGAGATCGTCGCCGCCCACCCCGACAGGTTCGCGGGCTTCTGCGCCGCCGTGTCGCTCGACGACGTGGACGCCGCGATCGCCGAGGCGGACCGGGCCTTCGACGACCTGGGCGCCGTGGGCGTGCAGATCTACACCCACCACCACGGCGGCCCCATGGACCAGGAGCGGTTCTTCCCCTTCTACGAGGCCGTCGCGAAGCGCGGCAACAAGATGATCCAGGTGCACCCGTGCCGGGACTCGAGCTGGGCCGACTACAAGACCGAGGAGCGCAGCAAGTTCGAGATCTGGTGGACGCTCGGCTGGGAGTACGACCTCTCGGCGTTCATGTCGCGGCTCGTCTTCGCCGGGATCTTCGAGCGCCTCCCGGACATCAAGATCCTCATCCACCACGGCGGCGCGATGATCCCGCACTTCGCCGGACGCGTGGGGCCCGGCTGGGATCAGCTCGGCTCCCGGACCCCGGACAGCCAGGCGGAGGACATCGCCGGGTACCCGCTCACCCAGCGCCCCATCGAGTACTTCAAGAAATTCTACGTCGACACCGCCTACTTCGGCGCCGGCGACTCCATGCGGACCGCGATCAAGTTCTTCGGCGTCGGACAGACGCTGTTCGGCTCGGACAGCCCGTTCGACCCCGAGAAGGGCCCCGGCTACATCCGGTCGACGATCGCCAACCTCGAGGAGATGGACATCCTCACGGATGCCGACCGCGAGGCGATCTACAAGAAGAACGTCACGAGCCTGCTGGGCCTGTGACCGGAGGGGCGCCGTCGCCCCTCTCCCGCACCACAACCACGCAACAGAAAGAGGCCAACAGTGAAGTTCCTCACCCGCCGCACACTCAGCGGCCTGGCGGCAGTCGGAGCAGTGACGCTGCTCGCGGCCTGCGCCGGGTCGCCCACCTCCGAAGCCCCCGCGGGCTCCGGGTCGTCCGAGGGCGCCGCCGAGGGCGGTGGAGAGCCGGAGAAGTCCAGCCTCACCGTCGCCATCAACCCGTCCTCGCAGTTCGCGCCGATGTACTACGGCATCGAGTCGGGCATCTTCGAGGAGCACGGCCTCGAGCTCGAGGTGGTGCCGCAGACCGACGTCGCGGCCATCGTGTCCGGCATCGCGAGCGGCACCTACGACTTCGGCTTCGCCACGGTCGTGCACGTGCTCACCGCGAATGCGAACGGCATCCCGATCCGGACCGTGTCGACGATCGAGGGCCAGATCCAGCCCGACGACGACGGCACTGTGACGATCGCGTCCGCAGCCTCCGGCATCGAGGACTTCGCCGACCTCGAGGGCAAGAAGGTCGCGACGGTCGGCCTGTCGTCGATGAACACCCTGACCACGTGGGCGCTCATGGACGAGGCGGGCGCCGACCCCAAGTCCGCCGAGCTCGTGCAGCTCCCGTTCGGTCAGATGGCGGCCGCGCTCGAGGCCGGCGACGTCGACGCCGCGGTCATGCAGTGGCCCTTCGCGCTCGACGCGATCGAGGCGGGCGGCGTGGAGCTCGGCTACAACAACCGGGTCATGTTCAAGAACACCGCCACGACCTTCTTCAACACGTCGCAGTCGTTCATCGACTCGAACCCGAACACGGTCCAGGCGTTCTCGGACGCCATGGTCGAGTCGATCGAGGCCGCGAACGCCGATCCCGACGCGGCACGCGCGACCCTCGTCGGCGGCCTCGGCCTCACCGAGGACCAGGCGGCGAACGCCCGCTGGAACATCGGCGGCGTCCCGACCGTGAATCTCGACTCGTTCGAGACCGCCCAGGGCTTCCTCGCCAAGTACAGCGAAGACGAGTCGGCGAAGTCCGCGATCGAGGCCCTCGACGTGTCGACCCTCGTGTGGCCGGGCGCGCTCGAGTAGAGCCGGCCCGACCCACACCCCGACGCCGGACGGAAGGAGCACGATGAGCAGGTCGACGCGCAGGTGGATCCCCTGGGTCCTCCCCGCAGCAACAGTGCTCGTCGTGCTCCTCCTCTGGCAGCTGGTGACCGCCACCGGAGTGGTCCGGCCGAGCCAGTTCCCGACGATGACCGACTCGATGGCCGCCCTCGGCAATGAGCTCGCCGGGCCGAGGCTGTGGGACGCCGTCGGCGCCACCCTGATCGGCTGGCTGATCGGCATGATCATCACCGTCGTGCTCGGCCTGATCGTGGGGACCGCCCTCGCGTTCAACGACTTCGCGCAGCGCAGCGCCGGCCCGGTCATCGAGATCTTCAAGGCGATCCCCGCGATCGCGATCCTGCCGCTCGTCATCCTGGTGGCCGGCTCCAGCCTGCCGATGAAGGTCTTCCTCATCTGCTTCGCGGCATTCTGGCCGTTCGTCATCCAAGTGATCTACGGCGTCCGCTCGATGGACCCCATCGTGCTCGACACCTCCAAGGCGCTCGGCGTGCGCGGGGTGCGCCAGTTCCTGGCCGTCAGCATCCCCAGCGCGTCGCCGTACCTCGTCACCGGCCTGCGGATCGCGTCCGCCCACGCGCTGGTGCTGGCTGTGGTCGCCGAGATCGTCGGCGGCGCCGAGGGGATCGGCCGGAACATCCTGCTGGCGCAGAACTCCGGCTCCACCGCCTACCCCACCATGTACGCCTACATCATCGTC
>DATCMN010000278.1:0-7267 GCA_036563405.1 Naasia sp.
AGATTTGCCGTTTGGTACGGGGCTAGACGAGGAGCTGGTGCTTCGCGAGGTTCCGGTACAGGGGGACCGACGCGACGAGCTCCGAGTGGGTGCCGACGCCTGCGACCCGGCCGTGGTCGAGCACCACGATCTGGTCGGAGTCGACCACTGTGGAGAGGCGGTGGGCGATCACCACGAGCGTCCGGTTCTCGGCGACGGCGTCGATCGCCTCCCGCATGCGCTGCTCGTTGACGCCGTCGAGACTCGAGGTGGACTCGTCGAGGAGCAGGATGGGTGGCGCCGCGAGCAGGGTGCGGGCGATCGCGAGCCGCTGGCGCTCGCCTCCGGACAGCATCACGCCGTCTTCGCCCACCTGGGCGTCGAGGCCGGCCGGGTCGCGGTCGAGGACCTCGGCGAGGTTCACGCGGTGCAGCACCTCGACGCAGTCCTCGTCGCTGGCCTCAGGTGCCGCGAGCAGCAGGTTGTCGCGGAGGGACCCGGCGAGGACTGGCGCGTCCTGCTCGACGTAGCCGATCTGTGCCCGCAGGCTCTCCCGGGGGATGCTCTTGAGGTCGAGGCCGCCGAGCCGGATCTCGCCGGAGTCCGGGTCGTAGAACCGCTCGACGAGCGCGAGGATCGTGCTCTTGCCGGCCCCCGATGGCCCGACGAGGGCGGTGCGGGAGCCGCGCGGGACCGTGAAGCTGACCCCATGCAGGACCGGCTGCCGGACGATCTCGGCGGGCGACGCCGCGGTCGCTGTGTCGGGGTCCGCGGCTGCCGCGGCCGTTGCCGCGCCTTCGGGGGTGGCCGAGCCGTCTTCCGCCAGGGTCTCGTAGCCGAATCGGACGTCCTCGAACTCGAGCGCCGGCGCTTCCGGCCGCACTGTCGCGTTCGCGGCGCCGACCACGACGGCGAGGGGCGCGATCTCGCGGTCGTTCTCGCTCTCCGTCGGCAGGCTCAGCACCTCCTGGATGCGGCCGAGGGCACCGAGCGCCTGGTTGACGGCGTTGATGGCGCCGAAGAACTGGCCGAGCGGCATGATCATCATGAAGAGGAAGAGGATGAAGGCGACAAGGTCGGCCACGGTGAGTGCGCCGCTCGCGACCCTGTAGCCGCCGACGCCGAGCACGACCAGGAACGACACCTGCATCGCGATGCTCGCGATCGGGACGATCAGCGCCGAGATCTTCGCGACCTTCACGCCCTGCCGCCATGCGCCTTCCGCGTCCCGGTCGATCGCCGCTATCTCCCGCTCGGTGGCGTTCGCGGCGCGCACCGTGCGGATGGCGCTGATCGAGCGCTCGACGGCGGAGGCGAGGTCACCGACCTTCTTCTGCCCCTCCAGCACCGCCGGGCGGATGCGGGCGGACAGCACGACGACGGTGACGATGGCGACCGCGACGACGAGGACGGTGAGCAGCAGCAGGAGGGGGTCGAGGATCGCCATCGCGATCAGTGCTCCGAGGAAGGTGATCGCGCCGCCGACCGACTCCACGACGCCCTGCGTGAGCACGGCGCGCAGCAGTGTGGTGTCGGAGCCGACGCGCGAGACGAGGTCGCCCACGCGGCGGGTGTCGAACTCGCGGATCGGCAGGTGCAGGATCCGGGCGACCAGCCGGCGGCGGGACGTGAGGACGACGCCCTCGCCGGCCCGCTGCAGCAGGTAGTGCTGGTAGCCGCCCATGATGCCGGACACGAGGACGAGGAGGACCAGGCCCCACACCAGGCCGCCGAGCGGCCGGTTCTCCTGCACGACGGAGATGACGTTGGAGACGAGGAGCGGCTGCGCGAGTGCCGCGGCGGAGCC
This sequence comes from Naasia sp., assembly GCA_036563405.1. Taxonomy (GTDB): domain Bacteria; phylum Actinomycetota; class Actinomycetes; order Actinomycetales; family Microbacteriaceae; genus Naasia. Next base: position 1,787 of record DATCMN010000278.1, read on the forward strand.
CAGCACGCTGAGCACCAGGACGATGCTGAGCACGCGCTTGTGCTCGAGCATGTACGGCAGGAGCTGGGAGAAGGAGGCGCGCGGCCCGGTCTGCGGGGTGCGGCCGAAGCGGGTGCGCCGGGCGGCGGGAGCGTCTGCGGGTGTGCTCATTGCGTCCTCATCTTCGTCCGTACTTCTTGTGCACCGCCTGGCGGCTGACGCCTAGGGCGAGCGCGATCAGCTGCCAGGAGGCGTTCGCATTGCGCGCACGGCGAACCGCGACGGCTTCCGTCCGGTCGAGCTCCGAGCGCATCCGGGCGATGGCGCGCAGTGCGACGATCGGGTCGTCGGCGCCGGCGTCGCCCGCGAGCGTGTGCAGCGCTCCGGTGTCCATGGCTGTCAACCGTAGTTGACGGCCGATCATCGTGTCAACTTCGGTTGACGCGGTGCGCTGCGGCAGCGCGTCAGTCGAAGACGACGCCCTTCTGCAGGATGAAGCAGCCGTAGGGGCGCGCCTCCAGGGTGCGCACCACGGCGAACGCCTCGGCGGCCCGCACGTAGAACTCCAGGCGCGGCACGACCGCGAACTCGAGCGGGTTCTCGTGGGTGCGGCGGGCCACCTCGAGGACCTCTTCATGGACCTCGCTGACTTTCGAGGGGTCGTCGTCCACCTCCATGCGAGCGAGGGGGAACTCCACGAACGTGTCGAGCGGGAACACCGAGAGGATCGCCTCGGTCGCCCGCCGCTGGGTGATCTCGCCGAGCTGGATCACCTGCTTGCCGCTCGCGAAAGCCGGGTAGTTCCGGTCGACGAGGAGCAGGTTGTCGGCGTGACCCATCTCGTCGAGGACCTTGAGCAGCTCGCCGCTCAGGACGGGGTCGATCCCCTTGAGCATTCCGTCCTCCTCCGCAGGGGCGTAGGCGCCCCTCGTCGATCGTATCGAGCCGTTTGCGGCCGCCTCAGGCGACGTTCGTCTCGTACTCCATGTCCCGCGTCTCCTTGCTGAGCAGCAGTGCGACGAGGGTGATCGCCGCCATCGCACTCAGGTAGACGCCGACGAGCCACGTGCTTCCGCCGGCCGCCTGCCAGAGCGCGACAGCGATGAACGGGGCGACGGCCGCGCCGAGGATGCTCGACACGTTGTAGCTGATCGCCGAGCCGGTGTAGCGCACGTTCGTGGGGAACAGCTCCGGCAGCAGCGCCGCCATCGGCCCGAAGGTGAGGCCCATCAGCGAGAAGCCGACGATCAGCAGCGCCATCACGCCGACGAAGCCGCCTCCAAACAGGGGTACGAAGAGGAGACCGAACACGAGGATCGCGACGGTCACCCAGATCAGGTGCTTGCGCCGTCCGTAGCGCTCCGCGAGCGGGCCGGAGACGAGCGTCAGCACGCCGAAGAAGATCACGCCCACGATGAGCATGATGAGGAACGCGTTGCGCGCGTAGCCGAGGCCCGGCACGAAGGAGGCGGCAAGGAACGGCTTCCCTGCAGCCTCCGCGGCGGCCTGCGCCGCCTCCGCGGCGGCCTGCGCCGCCTCCGCGGTGGCGGGCGCCGTGCCGTAGGTGAGCGTGAACGTGGTCATCAGGTAGAAGAGCACGTAGGTGGCCAGCATGATGAACGTGCCGAGGATCAGCGGGCGCCAGCTGGTCGAGAAGACGCGCACCACCGGCGCCTTGACGACTTTGCCCTCGTCGAGCACCTTCTGGAACGCCGGCGTCTCGATGAGCTTGAACCGCACGTACAGCCCGACGATGACGAGCACCGCGCTCGCGAGGAACGGGATCCGCCAGCCCCAGGACGTGAACGCCTCGGTCGACAGGGTCGTGGCCAGGATGAGGAACACACCGTTGGCGAGGATGAAGCCGATCGGCGCTCCGAGCTGGGGGAACGTCCCGTAGATGGCGCGCTTGCCCGCCGGGGCGTTCTCGGTCGCGAGGAGGGCGGCGCCGCTCCATTCGCCGCCGAGGCCGAGGCCCTGGCAGAAGCGCATCAGCACCAGCAGTGCAGGAGCCAGGAACTCCCAGCCGGGCGTCAGCGCGGTCGGGAGCGCCCCGATGAGGACCGTCGCGATGCCCATCGTGAGCAGCGTGGCGACGAGCGCGTTCTTGCGTCCCACCTTGTCGCCGAAGTGCCCGAACAGGATGGAGCCGACGGGGCGCGCCACGAAGGCGGCGCCGAACGCCGCGAACGACGAGAGGAGCGACGTGGTGGTGTCGGTGTTGGGGAAGAACAGGGCGGGGAAGACGAGGACCGCCGCGGTCGCGTAGACGTAGAAGTCGTAGAACTCGATGCTGGTGCCGACGAGGCTGGCGATGACCACCCTGGAGCGGGGGTTGCCGGCGGGGAGCGTGGCCGAGGATGCGGGGGCGGAGGACGCGGTCATGGTTCCTTCAGAGAGGGCGCGAGCGCGCGGAGGCGCAGGAGGGGCGGGGAGACGCGCGGAACCGGATCGCGGAAGGAGGGTGCGTCTCGACCAGGCGGAGCCCGGAGGTCGCCGTGGTGCAGCGTCGCAACGGGCTCGACCGAGCAGCTATCTTACGCGCGGCAGGAACCGCCCCGGCTCGCCGGGCGCGCCCCAGTCGCCGGCGGTCCGAGTCAGCGAGCGCGGATGTCCCGGAGGGCCAGCGCCGTGCGCACCGCGGCCTCCGCGGCTTCTGCGCCCTTGTCCTCCTTCGAGCCGGGGAGGCCGGCGCGGTCGATGCCCTGCTGCTCGTCGTCCAGGGTGAGCACGCCGAAGCCGACGGGCTTGCCGGTCCGCAGCGCCACCTCGGTCAAGCCGTTGGTGGCCGCCGTCGACACGAACTCGAAGTGCGGGGTGCCGCCGCGGATGATGACGCCCAGCGCGACCGCCGCGTCGGCGCCCGCCTCGAGCGCCGCCTGCGCGAGAACCGGCAGCTCGAAGCTGCCGGGCGCCGCGATCTCGATCACCGTCGCCCCCACCTGCTCGAGGGTGCGACGGGCGCCGGCGAGCAGACCGCCCGCGATCGTCGGATGCCAGGAGCCGGCGACTATCGCGACGGTCAGGCCGCTCGCGTCGAGGCCCTCGAGGTCGCCGGTGGGCGCGCCGTGGCCGCTCACTGCTGGCGTCCTTTCGGGAGCGCGGCGGTGAGGGCGTCGGCGACGATCTCGTGTCCCATCCGGTCCCGTTTGGCGTTGAGGTAGCCCTCGTTGAACGGGGTGACGCCGACGATCAGCGGGACGCGCTCGCGAACTCGGATGCCGTGCGCCTCCAGCTGGCCGGCCTTGTCGGGGTTGTTGCTGAGCAGGCGGACGTCGTCCAGGTCGAGGTCGGCGAGGATCGCCGCCGCTGCGCCGTAGTCCCGCGCGTCGGCGGGCAGGCCGAGGGCGAGGTTCGCATCGAGCGTGTCGAGGCCCTCCTCCTGCAGCCGGTAGGCACGCAGCTTGTTGACGAGTCCGATGCCGCGTCCCTCGTGGCCGCGCAGGTAGACGACCACGCCGCCTTCGCGCTGGATGGCCTCCAGTGCGGAGTCCAGCTGGGGGCCGCACTCGCACTTCAGCGAACCGAACGCCTCCCCGGTGAGGCACTCCGAGTGCACGCGGATGAGCGCGCCGGGCCCGGGCTCGCCGGAGACTATCGCCACGTGGTCGGCGCCGGTCATGCCGTCGCGGTAGGCGCGCATGCGGAAGGCTCCGTGCACTGTCGGCACGGTCGTCTCCACCTCGAAGCGGACCCGCGGGGACTCCGCCGGCGGCAGGATGGGCGCGCTCGGGCAGGAGTCGGGGTAGATGGCGAGGTGCTCGAGCAGCACCTCGATGGTGGTGACCGGCACGCCTTCGCGCGCACCGAAGGAGAGCAGCTCGGGAAGCCGCATCATGTCGCCGTCGTCGCGGGTGAGCTCGGCGATGGCGGCGACCGGGCGCAGACCCGCGATGCGCATCAGGTCGACAGCGGCCTCGGTGTGGCCGGCACGCTCGCGGACGCCGCCTTCCGCAGCGCGCAGCGGCAGCACGTGCCCGGGGCGGATGAGGCTCGCGGGGCCGGAGGTCTCGGCGGCGAGCACACGCAGGGTGTGCGCGCGGTCGCCGGCGCTGATCCCGGTGGAGGTCTTGTCCGCGGCGTCGACGCTCACGGTGTAGTTGGTGCCGCGGGCATCCTGGTTGACGGCGACCATGACGGGGAGCTCGAGCCGGTCGGCGATCTCGGCCGACATGGGCGCGCAGATGAAGCCCGACGTGTGCCTGATGGTCCAGGCGAGGCTCTCCTTCGTCGCGAGCTCGGCGGCGAGGATCACATCGCCCTCGTTCTCGCGACCCTCGTCGTCGGCCACGATCACCGGCTTGCCGGCGCGCAGCGCCGCGACCACCTCGGGGATTGACGCAAGCGTCATCCGACGCTCCCTTCTGTTGCGCCCCTGAGGGGCGCGGCGATGGCGGGCTCGAAGGCGAGCATCCGCCGGACGTGACGGGCGAGGACGTCCGTCTCCACGTTCACGCGGTCGCCGGGCTGCAGGGCGCCGAGCGTCGTCGCGGTGAGGGTTTCCGGGATCAGGCTGACCTCGAACCACTGTTCGCCGCTCGGATCGCTGACTGCGGAGACGGTGAGGGATACCCCGGCGACGGTGACGGAGCCCTTGTCGACGAGCAGGGGAGCCACATCCCCGTCGACCGAGAAGCGCAGGACGCGCCAGGAGTCGAGGTCGCGGCGCTCGGCGAGGGTCGCGATCCCGTCGACGTGGCCCTGCACGATGTGGCCGCCGAGCCTGTCGCCCACGCGCGCCGCGCGCTCCAGGTTCACGACGGACCCGACACGGACGTCGGCGAGAGCGGAGACGGCGAGGGTCTGACCCATCACGTCCGCGGTGAACCAGTCGGGGCCCTGGTCGACGACCGTGAGGCAGACGCCGCTGACGGAGATGGAGTCGCCGTGCCGGGCGTCGGAGACGGCGAGCGGCGCGTGCACCGTCAGCCGGGCGCTGCCCTCCGCCCCCGGTTCGAAGGCGCGGATCACGCCCTGCTCCTCGATGATGCCGGTGAACATCAGCCCTCCTCGGGGACGGCGCGCTCGGGGCGCGCGAGTATGCGGACGTCCGCGCCGAGCACGTCGGCGGAGACGAGGCGGAGACGGCGAGCTTCGCCCAGGGTGGCGACGCCGATGTCGCCGATCGCGAGCCTGTCGCCGCCGGTGAGCACGGGCGCGAGGTACACGAGGTATTCGTCGACGAGGCCGGCGCGAGCGAAGGCGGTGGCGACAGTCGGCCCGCCTTCGACGAAGACGGAGCGGACGCCCTCGTCCCAGAGCGCCTGCAGGTCCGCATCGAGGTCGATGCCGTCCAGCTGGCGGAATCCGCCCGGATGGCGGCGGACGGCGGCGTCCTCGGGAACCGCGCGGCGGCCGAGCACCACGGCGGCCGGCTGGTGGGGGAGCAGGGTGCCGTCCTCGTTACGTGCGGTGAGCGACGGGTCGTCCGCGAACACGGTGCCGGTGCCGGCCACGATGGCCGAGGCCTGAGCGCGGCGGAGGTGCACGTCGCGGCGGGCC
>DATCMN010000541.1:0-3560 GCA_036563405.1 Naasia sp.
CCGTAGAACGCGGCCTCGCCGGGCACCTCGGTGAGCTTCAGCCCGCTCGCGAGCGCGACCCTGCGGAGCGCGTCGGTGGAGCTCTCCCAGTACTCGTCGCTCCCGATCCACTTGTCCTTGGCGTCGTCGCGCATCGACAGCTCGAGCTCGAACTCGGTGAGCCCGAAGTCGCGGAGCATCGAGATCACGAACTCGAGGACCTTGGCGACCTCGTCCTCGAGCTGGTCGGGGGTGACGAACAGGTGGGCGTCGTCCTGAGTGAAGCCGCGGACCCGGGTGAGGCCGTGCAGCGCACCCGACAGCTCGTTGCGGTAGACGGTCCCGTTCTCGGAGAACCGCAGCGGCAGGTCGCGGTAGCTGTGGGCACGCTCCTTGTAGATGAGGATGTGCATCGGGCAGTTCATGGGCTTCAGGTAGTAGTCCTGGCCCTCCTTGGTGACGTGCCCGTCCGGGTCCCTCTCCTCGTCCATCCGGATGGGCGGGAACATGCCCTCCTTGTAGGTGACCAGGTGGTTGGACTGCAGGAACAGGTCCGCCTTGCTGATGTGCGGCGTGTACACGTAGGTGTAGCCGGCTTCGCGGTGCCGGCGGAGCGCGTGCTGCTCCATCTCCTGTCGCACGATGCCGCCCTTCGGATGGAAGACGGCCAGGCCCGACCCGATCTCGTCGGGGAAGCTGAACAGGTCGAGGTCGGCTCCGAGACGGCGGTGGTCGCGCTTCGCGGCCTCCTCGAGGCGCTCCTGGTACGCGCGCAGCTCGTCCTTGGTGGGCCACGCGGTGCCGTAGATGCGCTGCAGCTGCCTGTTCTTCTCGCTGCCCCGCCAGTAGGCGGCGGCGATGCGGGTGAGCGACCAGCCGTTCGCGATCAGGCGGGTGCTCGGCAGGTGCGGGCCGCGGCAGAGGTCGCGCCAGACGACGTCGCCACTGCGCGGGTCGACGTTCTCGTAGACGGTGAGCTCGGCGCCGCCGACCTCCACCGACTCCCCCGCCGAGTCGCTGCCGACGTCGCCCTTCAGTCCGATGAGCTCCAGCTTGTACGGCTCGGCGGCGAACAGCTCCCGGGCCTCGGACTCGTCGACGACGCGGCGGACGAAGCGCTGGCCGGCACGCTGGATCCGCTCCATCTCCTTGCCGAACGCCTTGAGGTCGTCCGGCGTGAATGGCTCGGCGACGTCGAAGTCGAAGTAGAAGCCGTCGGTGATGGGCGGCCCGATGCCGAGGCGGGCCTGCGGGTTCACCGACTGCACCGCCTGCGCCAGCACGTGCGCGGTGGAGTGCCGGAGGATGGCGAGCCCGTCGGGCGAGCCGATCTCCACCGGCTCCGCTGTCGCGCCGTCCGGCACCGTGCGGGCCAGGTCCTGCAGCTGACCGTCGACCCGCATCGCAATGACCTGCTTGTCGGTGAACAGGTCGAACCCCGTCGTCCCGGTCGCCTCGCCGGCGCTGCGGGGGGCGGTGATGGGGGCGTCGGGGTCGGTCACGTTCGTGTCGCGCCTTTCGAGGGAGTGGGACGGGCCCGGTCGGACCTCCCCACCCTACCCGCGGGCCCGCGCGCGCCCGTCAGCCGAGGAGCGCCTGCGCCGCGTCGGTGAGGGTGGCCATCCAGGCGCTCACCACCTGGCGGTCGAGGGCGGTCGCCCAGGCGATCGGCACGTGGGCGAGCACGACGAGGATGACGGCCACCTGGCGCCAGCCGCGCTCCGGGCGGCCGAGCAGCGTGATGGCGAGCAGGACCATGAGGACGAACGTGGAGCCGGCGGACGAGGATGCGACGAGGCCGATCGTGAAGCCGCCGAGGATGGCGACGAACACGAGCGTCGAGGCGAAGATGCCGCCGGGTCGGCGGACCACGATGGAGATGATCCAGGCGGCGGCCACGGGCGCAGCCAGCAGGGCGCCGGTCGCGTCAGGCAGCAGCACGGTGACGAGCTCGGTGAAGCGCTGCGGCGTCGCCGCGAGGAGCGGCATCAGCGGCCCGATCGGATCGATCCGGAACAGCAGCTCCAGCCCGACGAGCGACGCGAAGGCCGACGCCGTGGGGAACAGGAGGACGAACACGCTCGCGGCGCGCGCGCCGCGCTGTTCGCCTCGCCGCCAGGACAGAAAGGGCGCGGCGGCGGCGGCGGTCACGACGTAGAGGATGGCCCCGGAATCGGACAGCGCGGCCAGCATGAACAGGAGTCCCGCGATGAACCCATCGCGGGTCGCTCCCAGGGTGATGAAACGCCGCATGTGCGACAGTCCGACCCCGAAGAACATCATGCCGAGCAGCACCGGCAGGTTGCCGATCGCCAGGTAGGCGAACAGCGGGTTCGCCGCGACTGCGAGGAGGAAGGCGGTGATGATCCACGGGCTCATCTCCCGCTGGACCATGATCTCGAGCAGCTTCTGCAGGAAGAACCCGGCGATGAGGGCACCTGCTATCCCGAGGCCCAGCGATCCACCCGGCAGGACCGCGCCGAGCAGGCTGCTGACCGGCGGGTAGAAGGAGGCGATGTCCTCCAGCCGGCTGCTGCCGAACGGGTAGCCGGCGAGCTTGACGAGCAGCGACCAGTTGCCGGTGAGGGTGACGCTCTCCTCGCCGTCGGCGAGGATCGCGAGGAGCACGAAGGGCACCGCGAACGCCAGGCGCACCAGGTTCCGGAGGAAGGGGTCGAACGGGTACGGGTCGAACCGGCTGCGCTTCTGGCGGTGCCGTCGCCTGCCGCGCGGCGCGACCGCGGCGGCTGCGGGAGGGGCGGGCGGAGCGTCAGCCTGCGCGACCTCAGCCGGCGTGAGCAGTGAGACCATGCTCCGTCTTCTCCCAGTAGTGCGGCTTCGTGAGCAGCTGCCAGAGCGCCTTATAGGCCGCGACGGAATGCAGCAGCCAGTAGACGGGGTTGAGCAGCGACCACGCCACGAGCCGGAAAGTCCCCCGCTTGAACGGGCCCATCATCGAGAGGTAGACGGTCACCCCGTTTCCGAGGAGCACGTTGATCAGGCAGGTCCAGAGGGTGAGCTGCGGGAAGAGGGGGCTCATCAGCTCGGGTCCGGCGATCAGCGTGAAGATCGTCATCGCGTAGAACGGCAGCACGCCCAGGAAGACCAGCGGCGTCCCGGCGATCAGCAGCACGAACCCGGCGAACGCCTTCGGGCCGATCTTGCGCAGCAGCGAGATGGGCGTCCGGGCGTGCACGAGGCTCGTCTGCATGTAGCCCTTGATCCACCGGCTCCGCTGGCGCACGAAGTTGGGGATGGAGGTGTTGGCCTCCTCCATGGTGGTCGAATTGATCACTCCCACGCGGTAGCCGAGAGCGGAGGCCCGGATGCCGAGGTCGGCGTCCTCCGTGACGTTGTAGGGGTCCCAGCCGCCCAGCTCGATGAGCGCCTGCGTCCGGAAGTGGTTGGAGGTGCCGCCGAGCGGGATCGGCAGCCGGGAGACGTCGAGCCCCGGCAGCATGTAGTCGAACCAGTAGCTGTACTCGAGGGTGAACATGCGGGTGAGCACGTTCTCCTCGGCGTTGAAGTAGTTGAGCGCCGCCTGCACGCACACCATCCGGGGCCCGCCGCGACGGAACGCG
>DATCMN010000544.1:0-3008 GCA_036563405.1 Naasia sp.
CGAGCGGCACGTCCTTGCCGAAGCTCTCCACCTTCTCCGCGGGCATGCTCGCGGGAATCAGCGGGGTGAGCACGGGCCCGGGGGCGACGCTGTTGACGCGGATGCCGCGCTCCCCCAGCAGCTGGGCCAACGACGCCGAGAAGTTGGCGATCCCCGCCTTCGTGACCGCGTACGGCGCGAGGGTCGGGTTCGGCATGTCCGAGTTCACCGAGCTGGAGCCGATGATCGACGAGCCCTCGCCCATGTGCGGGAGCGCCGCCTTGACGAGGTGGAAGTACGCGCTCAGGTTGATCGCGATGGTGCGGTCCCACTCCTCGTCGGGGACCTCCTCCAGCGAATCGCGCATCATCTGGAAGGCGGCGTTGTTGACGAGGACATCGATCCGGCCGAATTCGCGCACCGCGGTGGCGATGATCTCCCGGCAGTGCGACGGCTCGGCGAGGTCGCCGGCGACGAGGACGGCTTTGCGCCCGGCCTCCTCCACCCAGTGCTTCGTCTCCTGGGCGTCCTCGTGCTCGTTCAGGTAGCTAATCACCACGTCGGCGCCCTCACGCGCGAACGCGATAGCGACGGCCTTGCCGATGCCGCTGTCCGCGCCGGTGATCACCGCGACCTTGCCCTGGAGCTTGCCGGAGCCGACGTAGCTGGTCTCGCCGTGGTCCGGCTTCGGGTCCATCTCCTGCTCGGAGCCGGGCGGTTCCTGGACGGTCTCGGTCAATGGAGTCTCCTTCGGACGGAACTGTGTACCCCTCCATCCAAGGAGCACGGGCCGTCCGGCCCCAGGGGGTTGACCTGCCGGGGGGCGCGCGTCAGTTGGGCGACGTCTCCGGCTCCGCCGGGGCCTGCTGGCCGTTCTCCACCCGGAGCAGGGTGATCGCCGTCTCGAAGTCGTCGAGCGACTCGAACCCCTGGTAGACGGACGCGAACCGGAGGTAGGCCACCTCGTCCAGCTCCCGCAGCGGCGGAAGGATCGCCAGACCGATGTCGTTGGCGTCCACCTGGCTCGCGCCCGTGGCGCGGATCGCCTCCTCCACGCGCTGGGCGAGCAGCGCGAGGTCGGTGTCGGTGACCGGCCGCCCCTGGCACGCCTTGCGCACGCCTGCGACGACCTTCTCGCGACTGAACGGTTCGAGCACGCCGTTGCGCTTGATCACGTTGAGGCTGGCCGTCTCGGTCGTCGAGAAGCGCCGCCCGCAGTTGGGGCACTGTCGGCGGCGGCGGATGGACAGTCCGTCGTCACTCACGCGGGAGTCGACGACCTTCGTGTCGTGGTTGCGGCAGAAGGGGCAATGCATGGTCCGACCAGGCTACCTGCCTCCCCTGGGCGACGCGCCGGACCCCGCCCGACCGGGGCGCCGCCGGCAGCAGCGGAGTCAGTCCTCGAGCCGGGCGGTGATCGCGGCGCCGTGGGCCGGCAGGCCCTCCTCCTCGGCGAGGGCGACGATCAGTGGCGCGACCGCGGCGAGGGCGGCGGAGGTGTAGCGGATGACCTGCTGCGAGCGCAGGAACGTCGCGGCACCGAGGCCGGACGAGAAGCGAGCGGTGCCGCCGGTCGGCAGCACGTGATTGGAGCCGGCGAGGTAGTCGCCGAGGCTCACCGGCGAGGAGGGTCCGAGGAAGACCGCGCCGGCGTTGTCGATCCGGTCGAGCAGTCCGTCGGTGTCCGCGACGAGCAGTTCGAGGTGCTCGGCCCCATAGGCGTTCGCCACATCGGCCGCAGCGTCCAGGTCGTCGACGAGGATGACGGCGGACTGGCGGCCGGTGAGCGAGGTTCGGGCTCGCTCCGCTGCGGGGGTCGCGTCGACGAGCGCGGGCAGGAGGGAGGCGACCTCGTCGGCGAGCTCGACTGAGTCGGTGACGAGGATCGCGGCGGCCAGCTCGTCGTGCTCGGCTTGGCTGAGCAGGTCGACCGCGACCAGGCGCGGTGACGCGGTGCGGTCGGCGACGACCAGGATCTCGGTGGGACCCGCCTCGGAGTCGATGCCGACCCGTCCGGAGAGCAGCCGCTTGGCGGCGGCGACCCACACGTTGCCGGGGCCGGTCACGAGGTCGACGGGGTCGAGGCCGAGCTCCGGCACCCCGTGTGCGAAGGCGCCGATCGCGCCGGCGCCGCCCATCGTGTACACCTCCTCGATGCCGAGCAGCCCTGCGGCACCCAGCACGGTGGGGTGCACGGCGCCGTCGAACTCCCGTTGCGCGGGACTGGCGAGGGCGATCGAGCCGACCCCGGCGACCTGCGCGGGTACGACGTTCATGACCACGCTCGAGGGGTAGACCGCCTTGCCGCCCGGGACGTACAGCCCCACGCGTCCGACGGGCCGCCAGCGCTGCACCACCTCCGCGCCGTCCGCGAGCACCGTCACGCCGCCGGCCGGCACCTGCGCGGCGCTCGCGCGGCGCACCCGGTCGATCGCCTCCTCCAGCGCCTCCCGCAGCGGGGCGGGGAGACCTCGGACGGCCCGCGCGATGTCGGCGACCGGCACCCGCACAGCGGTCGGGCGCACGCCGTCGAAGCGCTCGGCCTGGTCGAGGAGCGCGCTCTCGCCGCGCTGCACCACCTCCGCGATGAGCGCAGCGGCGCCCTCGGCGGCCCGGCCGGGGTCGATCTCAGGCCGCGGGACCAGCCCGAGGAGCTCGGAGCGGGAGGGGCGGCGGCCGCGGAGGTCGACGAGCTGCATCATGGCCCGGACAGTCTAATCGCCGCCTCCGGAGCGGCTCGGCGGAATGACGGGGCTCGTCATGGGGTTGGCTAGGAGGTGATGGACACCTTCGCCGCCTCCGACATCGCCGCCTTCAAGCAGGCCTTCCGGCGCCATGCGGCGGGTGTCGCCGTCGTGACGGCGCTCGATGCGAACGGCCGCCCGGCGGGCTTCACCGCGACCTCCCTCGCGTCCCTGGCAGCCAGCCCCCCGCTCGCGACCTTCAACATGGCACGGACGGCGAGCACCTGGCCGGCCGTCGAGGCGACGGAGCACGTCGCCATCTCCATGCTGGGCGCTCGGAACGCC
>DATCMN010000545.1:0-8014 GCA_036563405.1 Naasia sp.
ACGCGAAGCTGATCGCCAAGGCCGGCGACGATCTGAAGAAGCGCCGCAAGATCATCCGGAAGAAGGCGCCCGAGGGTTTCGTCTCCTGGGGCGAGCCCAGCTTCCGGAAGCTGGTCGAGGCGGAGCCGGAGGCGCTGACCAGCCGGATGCAGCTGACCGCCGCGATGCTCATCAACGTCATCGGCCGGGGCGGCGACGTCTTCGGCAACGTCCGCGGGCTGGTGTTCGGCAACCACGAGTCGAGCGAGCGGCAGTACGAGCTCGCCCGGCGAGCGCTCGGCATCTACCGGACCCTCAAGGCCGCGGGCGTCGTGGAGGTGGTGGACGGCCGGGTGCGGCTGCTGGTCGACCTGCCGCCGAACTTCGCGCTCAACCAGCCGCTGTCGCCGTTCGCGCTGGCCGCGTTCGAGCTCCTCGACGCGGAGGCGCCCACCCACGCGCTCGACGTCATCAGCGTCATCGAGGCGACCCTCGACGATCCGCGGCCGGTCCTCTCGCAGCAGGAGTACAAGGCACGCGGCGAGGCCGTGGCTGCGATGAAGGCGGAGGGCATCGAGTACGACCAGCGGATGGAGCTGCTCGAGGAGATCACCCACCCGCGGCCGCTCGCCGAGCTCCTCGAGCAGGCGTTCGAGACCTTCGCGTCGAGTCAGCCGTGGGTCCGCGACTTCGCGCTCCGGCCCAAGTCGGTGGTCCGCGACATGTTCGAGCGGGCCATGACCTTCACCGAGTTCGTCGGCTTCTACCAGCTGGGCCGCAGCGAGGGCCTCGTGCTCCGCTACCTCAGCGACGCCTACCGCGCCATCCGTCAGACCGTTCCCGACGCGTCGACGGGGGAGGAGCTCCGCGACATCGTCGAATGGCTGGGGGAGCTGGTCCGCCAGGTCGACTCCAGCCTGGTCGACGAGTGGGAGCAGCTGATCAACCCCGCCGACGACCCGGATGCGCCGGTAGTGCCGCCCGCACCGCCCAGCGTCCTCACCAACCGCCGTGCGTTCCTCGTGCTGGTCCGCAACGAGCTGTTCCGCCGCGTGCAGCTCGCGGCCCGCGACCGCGCCGACCAGCTCGGCGAGCTGGACGCGGAGTCCGGCATGGACGAGGAGGCCTGGGGCCGAGCGCTCGACGCCTACTACGCCGAACACGACACCATCGGCACCGGCCCGGCGGCCCGCGGCCCCGGGATGCTGCAGGTCGCGGAGGAGCCCGACGTGTGGCGCGTCCAGCAGATCGTCGACGACCCGGCAGGCGACCACGACTGGCGGATCACCGCGGACGTCGACCTCGCCGCCTCGGAGGAGCAGGGCGTCGCTGTGGTCCGCGTGACGGGCCTCATCCGCCTCGGCTGAGCAGCGCCTTCACTAACGGCAACGCTCCGGCCTAACGGCATCCCTCTACAGTTGCCGTTTGGCCGCACGGTTGCCGTTAGGCGCTGAAGGCACGACGGGCGGGCTCCCAGGTGAGCGGTGCATGATACGCCTGCAGGTGGCACACAGGGACCACCCGGGTTGGGTACCGTCTTCTGGGAGAGGATTCGGAGATCACTCCGAAACGCGACCAGGAAAGTGGACGAGCCCAGTTGGACGGAAACGCGACAACACGTCATCAGAACGTGGCACTCCTCGCAGTGGCGAGCACCATCGCGCCCCGGGTGACCACGTCCGAGGACATCGACGCCCGCCTGGCCCCGGCACTCAAGCGCCTCAAGCTGCCCACCGGTCTCCTGCAGCGGGTGGCGGGCATCGAGGAACGCCGCAATTGGGACCACGAGACCACCTTCGACGACGCCGCCATCTCCGCCGGCAAGCGGGCGCTCGCGGAGGCGGGCATCGAGCCCGGCCAGGTCGGCCTCCTCATCAACACGTCGGTGACCCGCAAGCACTTGGAGCCGTCGGTCGCCGTGCGCATGCACCACGGACTCGGGCTGCCGACCTCGGCGATCAACTTCGACATCGCCAACGCCTGCCTCGGCTTCGTCAACGGGATGAGCGTCGCAGCACAGCTGATCGACGCCGGTCAGATCAAGTACGCGGTGATCATCGACGGCGAGGACGCCGACGACATCCAGGTCAACACGATCGACCGCCTGGTCAACAGCAGCCTCGGCCGCGACGAGTTCATGAGCGAGTTCGCGAGCCTCACCCTCGGGTCCGGTGCCGCCGCAGCCGTGCTCGGCCCCGCCGACGCGCACCCCGAAGGCCACCGGCTGGTCGGCGGCGTGACCCGCGCCGCCACCGAGTTCAACGATCTCTGCGTGGGCAGCGTCGAGGGCATGTTCACCGATGCGAAGGCGCTGCTCAAGGGCGGCCTCAACCTGGTCACCACCGCGTGGAAGGAGGCCACCCGCGACTGGAACTGGAAGCGGATGGACCGCTACATCACGCACCAGGTCTCCGACGTGCACACCAATGCGATCATCAAGGCCGTGGGCCTCGACCGCTCGCGCGTGCCCCGCACCTACCCGCGCTTCGGCAATGTCGGCCCCGCCTCCATCCCGATGACCCTGGTCGAGGAGGCGCCGACGCTGCGCAAAGGCGACCGCGTGCTGATGATGGGAGTGGGGTCGGGGCTCAACACCTCGATGATGGAACTCGCCTGGTGATGCGCACCGGGGCGGGGGAGCGGATCCCGGCGTCCCTGCCGCCCGCCGGCCTGCCCGGGCTCCTTCCCGGACTGTCGCGGCTGGTGACGGCTCTCGACGCCGCCGGGGGAGCCGCGACGTGGCACGTCCTCGACACCGGCCCATCGCTCGACGCCCTCGGCGTCACCCCTGCCGGCACGATCCTCGCCGTGCACGGAAACCCGACCTGGTCCTACCTGTGGCGGCGGATCGCGGCGGAGTCCGTGGCTCGCGCGGAGGCGGGGGAGTCGGCGTGGCGGGTGATCGCGCCGGACCAGCTGGAGATGGGGTTCTCCGAGCGGACCGGCCGGCACAGGACGCTCGCCGACCGGGTCCGCGACCTCGGTGCGCTCACAGACGCACTCGACCTCGAGGGGCCCGTGATCACCCTCGGCCACGACTGGGGCGGCGTCGTCTCGATGGGCTGGGCCGTCGACCACTCCGATCGGCTCGCGGCTGTCACGCTGCTCAACACCGCGATCTCGCACCCGGCCGGCATCCCGATTCCGGCGCCTCTTCGCCTGGCGCTCGCGCCCGGCGTCTTCCGCCTCGGCACCGTGACGACTCCCGCCTTCCTCGAGACGACGCTCGCCCTGGCCCGGCCGGCGCTGCCCGCCGACGTGCGGGAGGCGTTCCGCGAGCCGTACCGGGGCAGCGTACGGCGCGAGGGGATCGGCGGCTTCGTCGCCGACATCCCCGCCGACGAGTCGCATGTGAGCCGTCCCGAACTGGACCGCATCGCGGAGGGCATCCGCGGCGTCGACGTGCCGTCGCTCCTGCTGTGGGGTCCGGAGGACCCGATCTTCGGCGACCGCTACCTCGACGACCTGATCGACCGCCTGCAGGAGCCGTACGTCCACCGCTTCGAGGGCGCCGGCCACCTGATCGCGGAGGACGCACCGTACGCGTCGGCGATCCTGGACTGGCTCGCGCTCTACGTGGCTCCTGCGGCACCTGGTTCGGCGACGCGGCCCGCGACGGCGCCTCAGCCTCCGGAACGCCGCCGCCCCCTCTGGCATCATCTCGACGCCCGCGCGGACAGCGCCGAACCGGCCCTGGTGGAGCTCGTCGGCGCGAGCACTCGCGTGATCCCGTGGCACCTCCTCGCACGCCGGGTCCGAGAGGTCGCCGCGGGCCTCAGCCACCTCGGCGTCCGCCCCGGCGACCGCGTCTCGCTCCTCGTCCCTCCGGGCGCCCACCTCACGGCCGCGCTCTACGCCTGCCTCCGCATCGGCGCCGTCGTGGTCGTCGCCGACGCCGGTCTCGGCGTGCCGGGCCTCACCCGCGCGGTCCGGGGGGCGCAGGCGGACTGGGTCATCGGCGCACGCAAGGGCCTCGCCGCCGCACGGGCTCTCGGCTGGCCAGGCCGGCGCATCTCCACCACCACTCTCGCCCCGGCTGCGCGTTCCGCTCTGGGCGTCACCACCTCGCTCCCGGAACTCGCCCGCGCCGGCCGCGGGGCCGACCTGCCCGCCATGCCGGCAGCCGACGAGGTCGCAGCGGTGCTCTTCACCAGCGGCTCCACCGGCCCGGCGAAGGGCGTGGTCTACACCCACCGGCAGCTGGAGGCGCTCACCGCCGTCCTCGCCGAGCAGTACGCGGTCACGCCCGACTCCGGCCTGGTCGCCGGCTTCGCACCGTTCGCGCTGCTCGGGCCCGCGATCGGTGCCCGCACGGCCACGCCCGACATGGACGTCACAGCGCCCCGCACGCTCACCGCCCGGGCGGTCGCGGCGGCTGTCGCCGCAGCGGACGCGTCGATCCTCTTCCTCTCGCCGGCCGCCATCGCCGGGGTGGTGGGCACGGCGGCCGAGCTCGATGCCGCCGACCGCGCCGCCCTCGCCGCGGTCGGCACCGTCCTCTCCGCAGGCGCCCCGGTGTCCGCCGCCCTCCTCACCGAGCTCTTGACGCTGCTGCCGAACGCGACAGCCCACACGCCCTACGGGATGACCGAGGGCCTCCTGATGACCGACATCACCCTGGAGGAGATCCGCGCGGCCCGCACCGATGAGCGCGGCGGCGTGTGCGTCGGGCGTCCCGCCCCCGGTGTCACGGTCCTGCTGTCGGCCCTCGACGAGGACGGCCGGGCGACGGGCGAGCCCAGCGCCACGCCCGGCGTGACGGGCGAGATAGTCGTCTCCGCACCCCACCTCAAGCAGGGCTACGACAGGCTGCACCTCACCGACCGCACCGCCGTGGACGGCACCCCGCCCGGCTCCCGCTGGCACCGCACCGGTGACGTCGGCCATCTGGACGCCGACGGCCGCGTCTGGGTGGAGGGCCGCCTCCCGCACGTGCTCGTCACGGCCGAGGGCGTCCTCACCCCGGTCGGCCCGGAGCAGCGCCTGGAAACGGTGCCCGGGATCGTCCGGGCGGGTCTCGCCGGCGTCGGGCCCCGAGGGGCGCAGCAGCCGGTGGCCGTCGTCGAGACGGATCCTCCGGTCCGCCGCGCCGGCCTCGCCGACGAGCGGCTGACCGCCGCCGCGCGCGCCGTCGCCGGCATCCCTCTGGCGGCGGTGCTCGCCGTCCCGCGCCTGCCCACCGACATCCGGCACAACTCGAAGATCGAGCGCGCCCGGCTGTCCCGCTGGGCGGAGGGCGTGCTCGCCGGCGGGCGGATGGGGGAGCCGTGAGGGTCCTCGTCACCGGGGCGAGCGGACTCCTCGGTCGCGCCACCGCCGAGGCGATCCGCGCGGCGGGACATCAGGTCCGCACCTTCCAGCGCCGGCCGTCCGGCGTGCCGGGTGCCGAGGAGGTGCTCGGCTCGCTCACCGACAAGGACGCGGTGGCCCGCGCCGCGGACGGGATGGAGGCGGTGGTCCACCTCGCCGCGAAGGTGTCCCTGACGGGCAGCCCGGCCGAGTTCGTGGCCGTGAACGTGGGCGGCACGAGCGCGCTGCTGCGTGCCGCCGAGTCGAGCGCTGTGCGGCGGTTCGTCTACGTGTCGTCCCCGTCGGTGGCGCACACCGGCAGCTCGATCGTCGGCGAGGGCGCGGGCACGGCCGACCCGGTGCACGCCCGCGGCGACTACGCGCGCACGAAGGCGGAGGCGGAGCTGCTGGCGCTCGGCGCCGACTCGCGGCAGCTCGCCGTCGTCGCGGTCCGCCCGCACCTGGTGTGGGGACCGGGCGACACGCAGCTCGTCGGGCGGATAGTCGAGCGCGCTCGTGCCGGCCGGCTCCCGCGCCTGGGATCCGGCGCCGCCCTCATCGACACCACGTACGTCGACAACGCCGCCTCCGCGCTCGCCGCCGCCCTCGAGCGGGCCGAGGACGTGCACGGCCGCGCCTACGTGGTCACGAACGGCGAGCCACGTCCTGTCGCCGAGCTGATGAGCGGGATCTGCCGGGCCGCGGGCGTCCGGGCACCGGCCTGGAGCGTGCCGGCGGGCGTGGCGCGTGCCGCGGGGGGAGCGGTGGAGGCGGTGTGGCGCTTCCGGCCGGGCCGGGACGAACCGCCGATGACGCGCTTCCTCGCCGAGCAGCTGTCGACGGCGCACTGGTTCGACCAACGGGCGACCCGCCGCGACCTGCAGTGGGCACCTCAGGTGTCGATCGACGAGGGCCTTCGCCGTCTCGCCGCGTCCTATCGCTGACGCAGTGCTCAGGGTCCGTCAGAGCACGCCGAACTGCCCAGTTCTAGGGCAACTCGACCCTGAGTCGCCCTAGAACAGGGCAGGTCGCCGAACGTCGGTCGGCGCTACTTGTTCTTGGCGCGCGAGACGGCGTCGGTGTTCTCGGTGCGGGCGTTGGAGGCCTTCTTGTCCGCCTTCGCCGTGCGCTTCTCCTTCAGCGTCTTGGACGCTGCGGTCTTCGCGTTGTTGCCGCCGCCTTTGGACTTCTCACCCATGAGTTCACTCTCTTCCTCGAGAGTCACGTGACCCCGTGCTGCTGACGGTACGCCATCCGGGGACCGCCGTGGGGCGGGAGAGGAAGGGCCCGTTCCTCGGGTGGGCGCATGGCGGAGACGTCCAACGCGTCGAACTGCTGCGGGGAGGCGAGGACCTCGAGCGCGGGGGGAGCGCAGGCGTTCCCCGAGAGTTCTTCTCCCGCTCATGGGAATGCCACTGCGGACGGTGAGGTTGTCTCGGAAGAGTGCAGTTCACCGCCGATCGGCGGTCGTCCTGGCCTTCGTGAGGAGCACCCCATGTACGACGTTCCCCTCGGTTCCGCGGCATCCGTGGAGTCCTGCCTCGCAGTCCGGACCGCTCCCATCGACACCTGGGATCCGGAGCTCGCCGACGACCCGTCCTGGTACGTCACGGACTGATCGTCCATGCCGCCCGACGAGGCGGTAGCAACCCCTCGACCGACCGGGCCGCATCCGCCAGGATGAGGACCGAGCCGGCCTCCCGGCTCGCCTCAGCGGGCCAGTTCGGCAGGAGCACATCATGAACGAGCCGAAAGCCGCCCAGGACTGGTCGAAGATCGACCTCTTCGAGATCGACGACGCAGAGCTGGCGCTCCTCGAGCCGCTGATCGAGGAGTTCGACGGCAGCTGACCGCCCGCTCCGGCCGACACGCGACCAGGACCGGCTCGGTGTCTCCCGTCCGGGATTGAATGGACGCGGGACGGACGGGGGAACGATCATGGTGGTCGCGCGACGCGCTTCACGAGCACGCATCGGCGGCTACGTGCTCGCGGTGGGCGGAGCCCTGCTCCTCCTCGCCGTGCTTTCCCCGATGTTCGGATGGCCGCTGGACCAGTACTGGCTCACGATCGGCTTCTTCGTCGCCATGGCCGTCGGCTTCGGCATGCTGGCCGTCGCGGGCGATGGACCCTCGAAGGTCGCACTCGCCGCCGCCGCCATCGGCTGGGCGGTGCGCGCGATCGCGTTCTTCGTGCCCGCGATCGGCTTCCTCGGCGGCATCGCCAACCTGCTGATCGTCTTCGGCGGCCTGATCGGAGCGGTGCTGCTGATGTCGGGCAGTCGCGGAGGCCGCGCCGGTGCCGTCCTCCTCGTGGTCGCGATGCTCCTGCTGGTCGGGTTCATCTACCCGCAGCTGATCCCCTTCCTGCCTCCCGCAGCCTCCGCCGTGATCCCCGGGCTGCTCGGCGCCGCTCTGCTGGCCGCAGGCGTCATGCTCCCGCGGAAGTAGCGGCTCCCGAGCCCGCGATGCCGCGGTCCGTTGCCGCGGACCCGGAGGCGGAGTAGCGTGCGGCGCATGAGCGCAACGACGCGGTCGCCGGGCGCCCTCAGCGCCGTTCTCGGCCCCGGCTGAGGCTGGCGGTGAGCCGTGTCCGCGCCTGCTGACCTCAGCCAGCCACCTTCTCAGCAACCGCTTCCCGGGGCACCCCGCCGTCGCCGTCCCCCGCTGCTCGGCATCGCCGCCCTCGTCCTCGCGGTCGCCTGCCTGCTGGGCCTCGTCTTCCCCGCACTGGTCCTCATCACCGCAC
>DATCMN010000547.1:0-6348 GCA_036563405.1 Naasia sp.
AGGCGGTCCAGGCGACGGATCACGAAGGGCATGTCGGAGATCACCTGCGACTCGGTGATTTCCACGGTGAGCAGATGGTGGGGCAGTTCCAGGTAGTCGGTGCGCTCCACCAGCCGCTCGAAGAACCGGGCCGCGGCCAGCTGGACCGCCGAGACGTTGATCGACACCTCGATGGGTGTGCCGCGCTGCAGCCAGTCGATGGCGCAACTCGAGCCCTCCCCCAGCATGCCGTCGCCCAGTTCGACGATGAGGTCGTCCTGCTCGGCGATGGGGATGAAGGTGCCCGGCGAGATCGGTCCGAGAGTGGGGTGCCGCCACCGGCACAGCATCTCCGCGGCGACCGTGCGACCCGTCTCGATGTCGATCTGAGGCTGGTACGCGGCCGTGATCTGGCCGCCGTACACGGCGGCCCGGAGGTCGTCGCGCAGCGGCGCTTCATCCATGACGGTCATGCGGCACTTCCCCCAGCGCGGGCGCGCGAACTGTTCCTGAACAATGCGCTCACCCCCACTCCTACGACTACAGACCCTCTATGGTGCGAAAAGGGGGCGCGCAAGTCAACGCGCCTGGCGGGGGCGTCGCGGATCGGCTATCCTCGCGCCCCGCCCCGCCTGCCTGCTTGGAGAAGGCTGGGAAAGCCGGTAGCCTGACGATCCAACGGGGTACAGCACCGCGGCGGTCCCCGCAGAGCACGTCCAGTGAGGAGACGCTTGAGCGCCACCACCGACGGGTTCGGCATCCGCAGCCGGAACAACGTGCGCGAGAGCGGAAGCCCGGACGCGCGACCGCTGGTCTTCGTCCACGGCTTCGGCTGCAGCCAGGAGATGTGGCGCGACGTGGCACCGGCCTTCGAGACGGACCACCGGGTGATCACCTTCGACCAGGTCGGTGCCGGAGGCTCGGACCTGGCGGCGTACGACAGGGGCAAGTACGACTCTCTGCACGGCTACGCGGCCGACCTCCTGGAGATCCTGGCCGAGCTCGATCTGCGAGACGCAGTGATCGTCGGCCACTCGGTGAGCGCCATGACCGCGGTGCTCGCCGCCGGGCGGGACTCGTCCCGCATCGGTGCACTGGTGCTGATCGGCCCCTCCCCCCACTACCTGAATGAACCGGGGTACACCGGCGGCTTCAGCCGGGAGGACATCGATTCCCTCCTCGACGCGCTCGACGCGAACTACTTCGGCTGGTCGCAGTCGATGGCCCCCGTGATCATGGGCACGGGCAACGACATCGCCCTGCAGGCCGAGCTGACTGACAGCTTCTGCACGACGGATCCCGACATCGCCAGGCACTTCGCACGCGTCACCTTCCTCTCCGACAACCGGCGGGACCTGGACCGGGTGACCCTCCCCACCCTGATCCTGCAGTGCAAGGACGACCCGATCGCGCCCGAGGCCGTCGGCGAGTACGTGCACGCACGCATCGCGGGCAGCGCCCTGACGGTGCTCGACGCCACGGGGCACTGCCCGCACCTGTCGGCGCCCGGCCTCGTGGTGCGCGAGCTCCGGGAATTCCTCCGGTGACCACGGCGGACTTCGAGGAGCTCTACGAGCACGCCCCCTGCGGGTACTTCTCCACCACGCCGGACGGCAGGTTCCTCCGGATGAACGAGACCTTCCTCGCCTGGTCGGGCTATTCGCGGGCCGACCTCGTGGGCAAGCGCTTCCCCGACCTGCTCGACGTCGGCAGCCGGCTCTTCTACGAGACCCGCTACCTGCCCGTCCTCCGCCTGAGCGGCGAGGCCCGCGAGATCGCGCTCACCATTCGGCGGTCTGACGGCGCTCTCCTCCCGGTGCTCGTCAACTCGCTCCTGCTGCCGCCGGGCGCCCCGGCGGAGATCCGAACCGCGGTCTTCGACGCCACCGGCCGGCAGGACTACGAGCGCGAACTCCTCGCGGCGCGCCGGAACGCGGAGGCGTCGGAGCTGCGCGTGCGGGTCCTGCAGGACGCGTCGAGCGCCTTCTCGCGCGCCGAATCCGAGCACGAGTTGGCGAACGAACTGGCCGCCAGCGCGCGCCACGCCCTCGACGCCAGCCAGGCCGCCGTGCTCCTGCTCGACGAGAACGGTGCGCTGCGCCCGGCCGGCGGCGACGATCCCTTCGCGGAGCTCCGCTCCGAGCTCCTCCGGTTCCCGGCCAACGACGCCGTCGACAGCCGCGGACCGATACTGCTCTCCGACCTCTCCCAGATCCAGGCCACCTACCCGGCCCTCGTGGGGGCCATGCGGGATGCGCACGTCGAAGCCATCTGCGCGACGCCGCTGCTCGACCAGAGCGGGATGGCTCTCGGCGCGATCAGCTGCTACTTCGGCCGGCACCGCCAGTTCGACCCGCAGAACGTCGAACTGCAGGCGGCGCTCGCCCGGCAGGCGGCAGAGGTGCTCGGCCGCGTCCGGCTGGAGGAGCGACTGCGCCGGATGGCGCTCCACGACCAGCTCACCGGGCTGGCCAACCGTCAGCTGCTCGCGGAGCGGCTGGGCCAGGCACTGTCGTCGGCCGAGCGCGCACGCACCCCGATCGCGCTGATCTTCCTCGACGTGGACGGCTTCAAGGCCGTCAACGACGGCCTCGGCCACGCGGTCGGCGATGCCGTCCTGCGCGAGATCGCCGACCGTCTCCGCACCGTCGTGCGCGGCGGGGACACCATCGGCCGCTTCGGCGGCGACGAGTTCGTGGTGGTCTGCGAGAACGCCGACGAACTGGCGGCGCACGGCATCGCGCAGCGCATCTCCGCCGCCATCCGCGACCCGCTGCCCGGTGTGCCGTCCCGGTTCGCCGTCACGGCGAGCATCGGCATCGCGGTCCACCAGCCGTCGGGCACCGAAGTCACGCCGGAGGGTCTGCTGATCACGGCCGATGCGGCGATGTACCTCTCGAAGGACAGCGGCAAGGACCGCATCACCGCAGTCGCCATCTGAGCGCCCGCAGCGCTCCCCTCGTGCACGGTCCGCCGGGTCAGGCGGTGATCTCGCCCCCGAGGGCAGCACCGAAGGAGCCCTCCGGATCGACGGCGCGGCCGATCGCCTCGGCGATGGCCGCGAGCTCGGCCAGCTGTGCACGGTCGAGGGGTGCGAGCACCAGTCGCCGCACTGTCTCCAGGTGCGCGGGCGTCGCCCGGATGAGCGCACGCCGGCCGTCGTCGGTGAGCGAGGCGTTGGTGGCGCGGCGGTCGGAGCCGCCCGGCGTACGGATCACCAGCCCGCGCTTCTCGAGGCGCGACACCACGTGCGAGAGCCGGGGCGGGGTCGCATGCGTGGCCTGGGCGAGCTGTTTCATGCGGAGGGTCGATTCGGGGGCGAAGCGCAGGATGGAGAGCAGCGCGAACTCGAAGTGGGTCAGCTCCGCATCGCGCTGCAGTTGCGCGTCGAGCGCGGCGGGCAGCAGCTGGAGCACCGCGACCAGGCGCGTCCACGCCGCGGACTCGAGCTCGTCCATCCGCGGGACCTGGCGCTCCATCCGGCCAGGCTACCGAGCGCCGGGACGGCTCGGCTCGGACAGGCCCTCATCGGGAGGGGCCCGGAGGGGCGGCCGATTCGACCGCCCCTGCTGCCATCAGGCCTTGCGGATGGTGGTGGACACCGGCGTCGGGTTCGCGAACAGGTCGAGCACCGGGCAGTGCGCGTCGACCGCGTCCTTCAGCTCCTCGTAGCGCCCCAGCTCCTCGGGTCCGGTGATCGACACGGCGAGACGGATGTCGCCGAAGCCGGGGCGGACTGTCTCGTCGACGCCGAACAGGCGGCGGACGTCGAGGTCGCCCTCCGCCTCGACGGAGATCTCGTCGACCTGGATGCCGAGCGCCTGCGCGTACAGGCGGTAGACCACCACCTGGCAGGAGAGCAGGGCGCCCAGAGCGTACTCGACCGGGCTGGCGGCGAGGTCGTCACCGGCGAGTGCGGCGGGCTCATCCACCAGGAAGCGGTGCTTGCCCGCCACGACCTGCGTGGCCACGGCCCCCTTCGAGGACGAGCTGACCTTGTAGGTGAGCTGCGCGTTGCGGGTGTCCGCGGCGATCCGCTCGCTCCAGGCGGCACCTGCGGCGGTGAGGCGGTCGGCGCGCTCGCGGGCGGCGGCGGTCAGGATGAGGGTGTCAGCAGTCATGCGGCGACAGTAGGCGGGCCCTTCCCAGACCGGAAGGCGCGGCGTAATGGGACGTCAGAGGGCGTAACCGCAGGTAAGAGGCTTGCGGCGGACGTCCGGCCGATGCCCCGCCCGGTCACGGGGCGCCGTCGAAGTAGTACCCGTTCCGCAGGTACCGCCGGGTGCAGTCGAACTCCGCCATGGCGTAGGCCAGGTCGGTCCCGCCCTCGTCGAGCCGGGTGATGCGGCCGCTCGCGCTCACCCACACCTGCCGTCCGCGGTCCGCGAGGCACTGCTCGATGAGGTCGGCCCAGCCGGATGCGGCGAGGAACCTCACGGACACCGCTTCCTCGACCTCGTACTCCTCCGCGACGAGTCCCCCCACCGGGCCCCAGCTGTAGTGCACCGCCGACCGCAGGTTGTCGCCGTCCGGGTCGAGCGCGTCGAGGCGGATGCCGTCCCTCGCGAAGTCGTCGCTCGTCGCGCACCGGACGGCCTTGCTGGCGGCGAGGCAGATCGTCTCCTCCCACTTGTCGCGGAACACGTACGCGTCGTGCTCGCCGTCCTCGATGAGCCGGACGGATGCCGCGAGGTCGTCGGTCATCTGGTCGGTGCTCGGGCCGCCCCCGACGATCAGCGCGTCGGCGAGCCAGGCGGGCACGGCCTTGTCGCCGGCAGTCTGCGCGCGAGCGAATACGGCGGAGGAGGGGTCGGCGGCGCGGGCGACGGCGAACAGGGCGCCGGCCACGACGGCCACCACGGCGAGTGCCGCGAGGAGACTCCAACGCAGGCGCGGTCGTCGGGCCGGTCGCCGGGCGTGGTTGGCCTCCCACAGTGCCGCTCCGACCAGTTGCGGTTCCCGGGGCGCAGGCGGCACGACCGCCGGGGGTGCGGCTCCGCGGGGAACCGGGCGTGCCGCCGGCCCGCCGGGCCGGAGCAGTTCGAGCACCGGCTGTGGGCGCGGGGGCTGCGGCGCGGGGGTCAGCCGGGCGAGCGCGTCGAAGGCAGCTGCTCGCTCCGCGTCGCTCGAGCCCCTGCCGTAGGCGACGCGCTCCCAGTGGCGCCTCTCGTCGAGGCGCGCCGCACTCGTGCCGGGAGGGGCGGAACCGTCGTCGGCGTCCACCAGCACAGCATCCCACTCCCGGCGCGCCGCGTACACAGCGGGATCCAGGAAGCGAGCCGATTGGGGCGGTCCCGTACCCGGTTGTGGTGGGCGCACCGCGCGTGTAACCCGCTCCCGATCAGCGCTTCCGTGTCGGGGGCCGTGTCGGGGCCGTGTCGGTGGGTGGGTGCATCATGTCGGCATGCAGGTGTTCACCGAGACTCTCCTTCAGGAGGCGGTAGGCCGCGTCCGGGTGGTCACGCAGCTGCTCTCGGGATCTCTGCCCGGCGACTCGGACACCGACCTTCTCGCCCTCACCGCCGAGGTAGGTGAGCTCGCCCGGGCGGTGGACACCCTGGCGGCTCGGATCGCGGGTGAGGTCGCGATCCGGTCGGAGCGGGAGGCGATCGACCCGTTGGCGAAGCGGATGGGTGAGAAGACCGCTGCCCTGCTGATCGCCCGGGAGGCCGATGTCCCTGTGGGTCGTGCGGCGGTGTGGTGCCGGGTCGGCGCGGCGGTGACCGCTCCTCGGACTCTCGCTGGTCAACCGCTGCCGGTCGCGTTTGAGGCGGTGGCCGATGCGCTCGGCGAGGGGCGGATCGACGTCGATAGGGCCCGGGTGATTCTCGACACTCTCGACGAGGTCGCCCCGCTGACCACGATCGAGAAGCTGGCCGGGTTGGAGGAGCGCCTTCTGGAGCACGCCGCCGTGTACACCCGGCAGGAACTGATCCGGTTCTGCCGGCGGGTGCCGGAGGTGTTCGACCCCGACGGGGCGGAGCCGCGGGAGGACGAGATCCGGGCCCGTGCCGGGGTGAAGGAGCTGCGGGAACGCAACGGGCTGCTGCGCTGGCTGGTCGAAGCCGACCCGGAACGCGGGGGCCTGATCCGCGCAGGCTTCGACGCTGTTCTGGCTCCGGGACGGCAGGTGCGGTTCCGCACGGACGGCGACACGACAGACGATGACCCGCTGTTCGACGACGACCTCGCCGACGCCCGCACCCCTGCACAACGACGCCTCGACGCGCTCGTCGCGATGGCCGTCACCAGCCTCCGCGCCGATACCGGCGAGGTGTCGGGGATCGCGGCGACGGTGCTGGTGACGATGGACCTCGACGCGCTCACCACGGGCGTCGGAACCGCGACCGTCGCCGGGGTGGACACGCC
>DATCMN010000548.1:0-3468 GCA_036563405.1 Naasia sp.
GGCGTGGTCGGGCTTGTCGGGTTCGGCTCCACGGCGGAGCGGTGGCGCGCCGACGAATGGTCCGATCACGACTTCGCGCTCGTGATCCGAGAGGAGGCGACGGAGCGCCTCCGCGGCGATCTCGCCTGGCTGCCGCACTCCACGCACCTCGTTGCGACCGTGCAGGAGACCCACGACGGCTTCCGCGGCATCTACGAGGACGGCCACGTCCTCGAGTTCGGGGTGCCCACCCTCGACGACCTGCAGAACTGGCGCGCCAATGCATACGACGTGGTGCTCGACCGTGGCGGGGTTGCCGATGCGATGGCGGCGGTCGCGGCGAAGCCGGCGCCCGGGGTGGTGCAGGACGACGAAGGCGACCTGGGAATCTTCCTGTCGCTGCTGCTCATCGGCGTGGGCCGCTACCGCCGCGGCGAGATCCTCAGCTCGGGCGAGAGCATCCGCTCGTTCGCCACCCGGCACCTGCTGCTGATGCTCGCACGGCGCCTGCCGTCCGGCGCGAGCCACAGGCTCGACACCCTCGACCCGTTCCGCCGGGTGGAGCAGGTGCACCCGGAACTCGCAGCCCGGATCTCGAACGCTCAGGCCGGCGACGTGGAGACGTGTGCGCGGGTCCTGCTGGAAATCGCCGAATCGGCGCTCGCACCGGGGTGGGACGAGTTCCCGTGGGCAGCGGTCACCGCAGTCCGCCGTCGCCTCGGCTGGACCTGACCCGCCTCCCAGATGCCACTTCGGGCTGGTATCTCAGCGAGATACCAGCCCGAAGTGGCAATTCACGCCTGCGGCGCGCTCAGCTCAGTGGTTGTGGCCGGCGTGCTCGTCGACCTCGTCCTCCACCGGCACCTCGAAGGCGTCGTCCTCATCCGTCGTGGCCGCGAAGTCGGTGAGATCGACGGCGTTGCCCTCCGAGTCCACGACCTTCGCCTTGCCGAGCACCACGGCGAGGGCCTTCGAGCGGGTCACCTCGGACACGACGCCCGGCAGCTGGCCGTTCTGCTGCAGCACCTCGGCGAACTCCTGCGGCTGCATTCCGTACTGCTGCGCCGCCTGGATCACGTAGTTGGTGAGCTCGCCCTGGCCGACGCGGACGTTCTCCTTCTCGGCGATCGCGTCGAGAAGCAGCTGCGAGCGCAGCGTCTTCTCGCTCGACTCGGTGACCTCGGCGCGGTGGGTGTCGTCCTCGAGGCGGTTCTCCTGCTCGAGGTGGCGGTGCACCTCGTCGAGGATGAGCTGCTCGGGAACGGGGATCTCGACCTGCTCGAGCAAGACGTCGACCAGCTTGTTGCGGGCCTCCGTCGCCTGGCCGAACCGCTTGGAGCGGGCCACCTGCTCGCGCAGCTGGGTCTTCAGCTCGTCGAGCGTGTCGAATTCGCTCGCCATCTGCGCGAACTCGTCGTCCGCCTCGGGCAGCTCGCGCTCCTTCACGGCGAGGACCGTCACGTTGATCTGAGCGGTCTCGCCCTCGTGGTCGCCGCCGAGGAGCACCGACTCGAAGGTCGTCTCCTCACCCGCGGTGAGCGAGTCGAGGGCCTCGTCGATGCCCTCGATCAGCTCACCGGAGCCGAGCTCGTAGGAGATCGCGTTCGCGGTGTCGACCTGCTCGTCGCCGATGGTGGCGACCAGGTCGATCTGTGCGAAGTCACCGGTCTTCGCCGGACGGTCGACGGTGACCAGCGTGCCGAAGCGGCCGCGGAGACGCTCGAGCTCCTCGTCGATCTCCGCGTCGGTGACCGCCGCCGCGTCGACGGTGATCTCGACGTTCTCGTAGTCGGGCAGCTCGATGTCGGGGCGGACGTCGACCTCGATGCTCAGCTCCAGGTCGCCGGAGAAGTCCTTCAGCTCGGGGAGCTTCGTCACGTCCGCCTCGGGGCGGCCGAGCGGGCGCAGGTCGTTCTCGGCGAGCGCCTGCCGGTAGAACTTGTCCATGCCCTCGTTGACGGCGTGCTCGATGACGGCGCCCTTGCCCACGCGCTGGTCGATGATGGGCGGCGGCACCTTGCCCTTGCGGAAGCCGGGGATGTTGACCTGCTCGGCGATGTGCTTGTAGGCGTGGTCGATGCTGGACTTGAGGTCCTCCGGGGGAACGGAGATCGCGAGCTTGACGCGCGTGGGGCTCAGCTTCTCGACGACGGACTTGACCATGTGAATACGGTTCCTGATCTTCTGGGGTTAGGTCTGCGGGTGCCCGCTACGTCGGGGCGACAGGATTTGAACCTGCGGCCTCCCGCTCCCAAAGCGGGCGCTCTACCAAGCTGAGCTACGCCCCGGTCGCGGGCGACCGATACGGCCGGCCGGGCTGCGCCCGAGAAACGGCCTGGTCGAGTCTAGCCGAGTCACCCGAGGGGTGGCTGGATGGGCGGTGGGGCGGCGAACCTGCGCCGCAGCCTCCCCGCCTGGTCGAGGAGCAGGGCCGCGGCGAAGCAGCCGAGAACCACCGCCCCCGCACTGGAGACCAGTCCGGCGTAGCCGTCGGGGCCGCGCGGGTCGAGGAACGGGTAGGGGTACCAGTCGACCGCGGCACCGCGCAGCAGCGAGTAGCAGAGGTAGGCGATCGGGTAGCCGAGCCAGGCGACCGGCCGCCACCACGCCGCTCGCGCGGCGGCGGGGATCAGGAGCCAGTCGAGCACCAGCACGACGGGCATCAGCCGGTGCACGACGGTGTTCACCCACGGCGTGATGGTGCCCGCCGTGGGCAGGCCCTCGAGGAGGAGGGCGAAGACCAGGAGCGTCACCAGGAGGTAGACGGCCGCCGCGCCGCGCAGGCCGTCCCACCAGTGCGGCAGCCGCTCGGGGGGCACCACTCCCCCGGCTATCAGCACGGCACCCGCGAAGAGGTTCGCCTGATTGGTGAAGAAGCTCAGGTAGTTGCCGAGGTCCAGCCCCTCCGGCAGCGCAGCGACGATGAACATGTTGACGATCACCGTGGTGAAGCCGAGGAGCCCGAATCCGAGGCGCGCGATGCGCACCGCGGGGTGCCAGGAGCGGAGGAGGCCGGCCGGCCGAGGAAGAGCCGCTGCGGTCATCCGGACATTCTGCGGGCAGGCCTCGGACACAGGGGGCGATACACGCTGTTCATCAGCGTTTCCCCTGTTACGGCATACTGAGCCGCGTGATACCTCCTGACCTGATCGGCACGGCAATCGTCATCGGCGTTGTCGTCCTCGTCCTCCTCATGATCGTCATCGCGCTGCTCCGCGGCATCAAAGTCGCGAAGCCGGATGAGGCGATCATCGTCACGTCCCGTCAGCGCGGTTCGAGAACGGGCACGGAGGGCGACGAGAGCGCCGGCCAGCGGGTCGTGTTCGGCTCGCGCGTCTTCGTGAAGCCGATCATCGAGGCGTTCTTCAAGCTGAGCCTGCGCAGCCGCCAGCTGAACGTGCAGGCGACCGCACAGACGCGGGACGCGATCACGATCAAGGTGAACGCCGTGGCAGTGGTGAAGGTGGGCGGCTCCGAGGCGATGGTTCG
>DATCMN010000549.1:0-4085 GCA_036563405.1 Naasia sp.
GCGTGCGCGACCAACGCCGCTGCCCTCTTCGTCCCGTGCCACCGCGTCGTGCGCACCGACGGCGGCCTCGGCGGCTTCGCCTGGGGCGTCGCGGTCAAGCGGTCGCTGCTCGACCGGGAGGCGCACGCCCTCTCCTCGTGACATCGCCACCGAGCAGGCGCGGAGGCGGCCCGGCGTTCCCTCAGTTCGCGTACAGGCGGCACCACGAAACTGTCGTCAACTGCGCGAAGGGAAGTTCCATGGGTTTCCTCGATCGACTGCTCGGCCGCGACGATTCGGAGCAGCAGTACAACCAGCCGCGGCAGCCCGCGGGGCGCGGGCCCGTGCGGTCCGAGGACGAGATCGCCGTCGAGCGATATCGGTACCTGCTCCGCACGGCGCCGCCCGAGACCATCGAGCAGGTGCACGCCGAGGCCTTCGCAAAGCTCACCCCCGAGCAGCGGCGCCAGGTGTACGAGGAGCTGAAGAACGGCTCCGAGGTCCCCACCGGCGATGACCCGGAGGCGCTCGCCCGATCGGCGACGCGAGCCGAGATGCGGAGCCCCGGCACCATGGAGCGCACATTCGGGGGCGGCATGGGCGGCGGGCGCATGGGCGGCCCCAGCTTCGGCTCGATGGTCGGCAGCAGCCTGCTCGGCACAGTGGCCGGCTACGTCATCGGCTCGGCTCTCGTGAGCGCGTTCCTGCCCGACGCCGGCTTCGGCGACGCAGGTGGAGCCGATGCCGCAGGCGCCGAAGGTGCCGGCGCGGACGGCGGTGCCGACGGCGGCGCGGACGGCGGCGGCTGGGGCGATTCCGGTGGCGGCGACTACGGCGGGGACTTCGGCGGGGGAGATTTCGGCGGCGGCGATTTCGGCGGAGGAGATTTCGGCGGCTTCTGATCCGCACTTGACCTTGACGTAACGTCAAGCTCTAGCCTCGTCCTCATCGAGAGGGAGGAGGCTGCCATGGAGTGGTCCATTCAGACGCTGGCGCGCGCCGCCGGCACGACGAGCCGGACGCTCCGCCACTACGGCGAGGTCGGGATCCTCGAGCCGTCACGCGTGGCGGCGAACGGATACCGGTTCTACGACGACGACGGCCTCCTCCGTCTGCAGCGCATCCTGCTGCTGCGCGAGCTGGGACTCCCACTCGGCACGATCGGCGACGTGCTCGCCGGGGAGCGGGACGCCGACGCGGCGCTCGCCGTGCACCTCGAGCTCCTCGAGCGTGAGCGGGAGCGCCTCGACCGGCGGATCGCATCGGTGCGGACGACACTCGAGCGACGGGGAGGAGGTGAACAGCTCATGGCAGAGGAGAGTCTCGACGGCTTCGACCACACCCAGTACAGACAGGAGGTCGAGGAGCGGTGGGGCGCCCAGGCGTACGCCGACGGCGACCGCTGGTGGCGCTCGAAGAGCCCCGCCGAGCGGGAGGCGTTCAAGAGCGCCCAGCAGGCGATCGCACGCGACTTCGGAGCCGCGAGGCGCGCAGGACGCGCGCCGGACGACGACGAGGTGCAGGCGATCGCGCAGCGCCACTACGAGTGGCTCGCGGGCGTGCCCGGCACCCCGCGATCCGAGTCCGGCGGCCCTGCGAAGGAGTACTTCGTGGGGCTCGGGCAGATGTACGTGGACGACCCCCGCTTCGCGGCGAACTACGACGCGCATGCGGAGGGCGCGGCCCGACTGATCCGGGACGCGGTGCGCGTCTACGCGGATCGGCACCTGTGACAGGTGCGCCACGGGCGGGGCTGCAGACCCGCCCGTGGGCGTTCGGCGTCTTCAAAGCCGGCGCGCCCCAGACTGAGGGGGTGCCCAAGCTGACCGAACCCCTCCGGGCGCGGATCCAGTCCACGCTGTCCGGGCAGCCGGCCGGCGACCCGGCGTGGGTGACCGCGCTGGAGCAGGGCGCGGACGCCGGGCACTTCGGGCCCGGATCGGCCGCGTGGACGGTGCACGGAGACATGCCCACCCTGGTCGCGGGCATCCGCGCGCTCCTCACCCAGGCGCTGCATCCCGGCGCGATGGCCGGCGTGCACGACCACTCGCGTTACCGGGAGGACCCGTTCGGCCGGCTGGCCGGGACCATCCGGTGGATCTTCACCGTCACCTACGGGGACACCGCCACCGCGGCGTCCGGATCCGAGTGGGTGCTGCGCCTGCACGAGCGGGTGCGCGGCGTGTACCCCGACGGAACCGGGACTCCCGTCCCGTACTCGGCGAACGACCCCGAGCTGCTGCGCTGGGTGCACCTGGCCTTCACCGACGCGTTCCTCGGCGCCCACGAGGTGTGGGGCAAGCCCATCCCCGGCGGCTCGGATGCGTACGTGCGCGAGTGGGCAACGGCGGGGGAGCTGATGCGCGTGACAGACCCGCCCCGCAGTCGCGCGGAGCTGCACGACCAGCTGCGCTCCTACCTGCCCGAGCTCCGGTACGACGAGCGGGTCGCGGACGTCGTCAAGTTCCTGCGCCGGCCGCCGCTCGCGCCCGCGCTGCGGCCGATGTACCCGCTGCTGTTCCAGGGCGCCGTCGCCTCCCTGCCGGACGACCTCCGGGCGCTGCTGCGGCTGCCGCGACCGCCCCGCGCCGTGGTGCCCGCGACGGGCGCTCTCCTCACCACGACCGGCCGGGTGCTCGGGACGCCGCCCACCGCGCAGAAGGCCGCCGAGCGGCGCATCGCGCGGCTGTCCGGTTCTACAGCCAGCCCCGCCGCTTGAACATGACGAAGAGGGTGCCGCTGAGGGCTGCCATGAGGAGCAGCGCGAACGGATAGCCGAGGACCCAGTCGAGCTCCGGCATGTACTCGAAGTTCATCCCGTAGATGGCACCGATGAGGCTCGGCGCGAAGAGGATCGCGGCCCACGAGGAGATCCGCTTCACCTGCTCGCCCTGCGCGAGGCTCGTCTCGCTCAACCGCCGCATCTCGTCGTTCTGCGCGGCGCTCACGAGCGTCGAGTTGGTGACCAGCGCGTTCTGCAGCAGCGACCGGAACGCCTCGGCACGCTCGGCGGTGCGGATGGTGTGGTCGAGCACGTCGCGGAGGCTGCGCTGCAGCTCGACGTGCACCCCGTACTTCTCGAAGCCGCGCTCGAGCGCGGTGAGCATGTCGACGAGCGGCGAGGTCGCCCGCTGGAACTCCATCACCTCGCGCGCGAGCTCGTAGATGCGCCGGGACACCTCGGCCGCGCCGCTGAACAGCTGGTCCTCGATCTCGTCGATGTCGTTCTGCAGGCCGGCGATGACCGGCTGGTACTCGTCGACGACCTGGTCGAGCACCGCGTACAGCACGGCGTCCGGTCCGAGGGCCAGCAGGCCCGGGTTCGCCTCCAGGCGCTTGCGCACCCGTCCGAGGTCGGGCGACTCGGCATGCCGGATGGTGATCGCGAAGTTCTTGCCGACGAAGAGGTGCACCTCGCCGGACTCCACCCGCTCCGCGGCGTCGAGGTAGCGCGCTGGCCGCAGCACGAGGAACAGCACGTCGCCGTACCGCTCGAGCTTGGGGCGCTGGTGGCCCTTCCGGGCGTCCTCAACGGCGAGCTTGTGCAGGCCGAACTCGTCGGCGACGGCCTGCAGCTCCTCGGCGGTGGGCCGGTACATGCCGATCCAGGCGAACCCGCCGCGCTCGCCGACGGTCTCGAAGGTCTCCTCGAGGCTCGGCGGCTTGGCCGTGCGCTTGCCGTCCACGTACACGGCATTGTCGACGATCGGCATGCCACCTCCCGCCGCCACCTTAGGCGACGGGGAGGTCAGGCCAGGGCCACCCGGAGGGCCTCCGCGATCGGTGCGTCGCCGGCCACGACCTCCCACTGTCGCCCGATGCTGCGCTCCTCCTCGATGACCTCGGCGACAACGGCCGCCACGTCCTCACGCGGGATGGAGCCGCGCGGCACAGTCGGCCCGATCCGGACCTCGCCCGTGCCCTCGTCGTCGGTCAGTCCGCCTGGCCGGAGGATCGTCCAGTCCAGGCCGGAGGCGCGCAGTGCCTCGTCGGCGTCCCGCTTCGCGGCCACGTACGCGGCCCACACCTCCTCGGTGTCGTCCGGGAGCGGCTCGTCGACGCCGATGGCCGAGATCTGCACGAAGCGGCGGACGCCGGCCAGGCGG
>DATCMN010000550.1:0-1737 GCA_036563405.1 Naasia sp.
CCCCTATAGCGCGACGGTTCGGTTCCGGAGCAACCGCCCCCCGGCCGGAGCGCTCCCGGACCGGCTCTAGAGTGGCTCCCACCCAACCGGCAGGCGAGGGGACCGACGTGCGACAGGCTGAGAACTGGTGAGTGTTCTCGACGACATCGTTGCCGGCGTCCGGGAGGACCTCGCCGCCCGCGAGGCGGCCACCCCGCTGGCCGAGGTGAAGGCCGCCGCGAGCGACGCCCGCCCCGCCCTCGACGCCCTCGCCGCGCTGCGCGCGCCGGGCGTGGGAGTCATCGCCGAGGTCAAGCGGCGGAGCCCCTCCAAGGGCGACCTCGCCGCCATCCCCGACCCGGCCGAGCTCGCCGGGCTGTACGCAGCCGGGGGCGCCCGCGTCATCAGCGTTCTGACCGAGGGACGCCGCTTCGGCGGCTCCCACGCCGACCTGGCGGCCGTGCGAGCCGTCGTCGACGTCCCCGTGCTCTGCAAGGACTTCGTCGTCAGCAGCTACCAGGTGCACGAGGCGCGGGCGCACGGCGCCGACGTCGTCCTGCTGATCGTCGCCGCGCTCGAGCAGAACGCCCTGGTGGGACTGCTGGAGCGGGTGGAGTCGCTGGGAATGACGGCCCTGGTCGAGGTGCACACCGAGGCCGAGGCGGACCGCGCGCTGGACGCCGGGGCCTCGGTGATCGGCGTCAACGCCCGCGACCTGACCACCCTCGACGTGGACCGGTCGACGTTCGAGCGGATCGCCCCCGGCCTGCCCTCCGGCGTGGTGAAGGTGGCCGAGTCCGGCGTCCGCGGACCGCACGACCTGATCTCCTACGCGGGGGCCGGCGCCGACGCGGTGCTGGTCGGCGAGGGTCTGGTCACCGCCGGCGACCCGCGCCAGGCGGTCGCCGACCTGGTGACGGCCGGCGCGCACCCGGCCACGCCACGCACGAGTCGCTGACCGAGGTCCCTACGCTGGTGGCATGACCTCCAGCTCAGTGCGACCGCCCGGGGAACGTCTCCTGCCGGCGCGCCCGGGCTGGCCCGACGACACCGGGCACTTCGGCATCTTCCGCGGCCGGTTCGTGCCCGAGGCCCTGATCGC
The DNA here is from genome assembly GCA_036563405.1 of Naasia sp. GTDB lineage: Bacteria > Actinomycetota > Actinomycetes > Actinomycetales > Microbacteriaceae > Naasia. The sequence continues at coordinate 1,082 of DATCMN010000550.1, forward strand.
GGCGCTCGACGAGCTGACCGAGGCCTACGAGGCCATGCGGCTCGACCCCGCGTTCGTCGCGGAGTTCGACCGGCTGCAGCGCGACTACACCGGCCGGCCCAGTCCGATCACCGAGGTGCCGCGGTTCGCCGAGCACGCCGGGGGCGCCCGGGTCCTGCTCAAGCGGGAGGACCTCAACCACACCGGCTCCCACAAGATCAACAACGTGCTGGGCCAGGCGCTGCTGACCAAGCGCATCGGCAAGAACCGGGTCATCGCCGAGACCGGAGCCGGGCAGCACGGCGTGGCGACCGCGACCGCCGCCGCGCTCATGGGGCTGTCCTGCACCGTCTACATGGGCGAGGAGGACACCCGCCGGCAGGCGCTCAACGTCGCCCGGATGCGGCTCCTCGGCGCCGAGGTGATCCCGGTGACCACCGGCTCGCGGACCCTCAAGGACGCCATCAACGAGGCGTTCCGCGACTGGGTGACCAACGTGGAGACGACCAACTACGTCTTCGGCACGGTGGCCGGGCCGCACCCGTTCCCGGCGATGGTCCGCGACTTCCAGCGGGTCATCGGCGACGAGGCGCGGGAGCAGGTCCTCGAGCGGGAGGGCCGGCTGCCCGACGCCGTCCTGGCCTGCGTCGGCGGCGGCTCCAACGCCATCGGCATCT
>DATCMN010000551.1:0-1811 GCA_036563405.1 Naasia sp.
TGCGTGGCGGCGGGCAGCGCGCGGATCAGGACCGCGTGCGGGTCCGGATCGGCGAGCTCGATGAGCCTGTCGAGGTCGAGTTCGGCCGCCGCGACGACGGGCGGCAGGTCGGCCGCCTCGGCGACGGCGGGCAGCAGCTCGCCGGCCCAGCCGACGGTCTCCTCGCCGCCCGGCCCGTCGACCACGAGGCGCGCGGTGCGGCCGGGATGGAACGCCTGGTGGCTGCCTTGCACCGGCCGGATTCGCACCCGGAGGGACGCCGCGACCTGCTGGACGCTCGTGAGGGCGTCACGCCAGTCGGCGGCGAGAGCATCCTGACCGGGCTGCTTGGCGACGGCGGAGCCGAACTGCACCGTCGCGACATGACGCGGCTGCGGCGGGAGGGACGCGTCCAGCAGTGCGAGGACGTCGTCCGCGGGCCGCTCGGCGGTGGGCGGGACGAAGTCGGTGCCGTACTCGACGCCGGCCTCGGGCCGGAACACGGCACCGATCTCGAAGATGTCGAGGTCGACGAAGCCGCGCGACCGATTGCGGTGCGCGACCTCCAGCAGCCCGGGCAGGAGCGATGTCCGCAGGTACGGCGCCTCGCCGTCCATCGGGTTCGCGAGCCGCATCGCGGGGACGCTGCCCGGCTCTGCGGCGCCGAACAGGTCGTTCTGCGCCTCGCGCACGAACGGGAAGGCGAGTACCTCCGTGGCACCGTTCGCAGCGAGCATCCGCGCGGCCGACCGGCGCAGCTGCTGGGCGCGGGTCAGGCCGCGGCCGGGAGGCGCGACGGGCAGCACCGAGGGGATGCGGTCGTAGCCGGTGAGGCGCGCGATCTCCTCGGTCAGCGAGGCGGCGTCGGTGAGGTCCGGCCGCCAGGTCGGCGGAGTGACGGTGAAGCCGTCGGCCGCATCCTCGACGACCGCTCCGATCTCGACGAGGGCCGAGCGGATCTCGGCCGGCGTGTAGTCGACGCCGATCAGGCGTGCCGGGAAGGCGGCCGGCAGAGCGATCGGCGCGGGCGCGGCGGTGTCGTCGTAGTCGGAGCCGAGGGCATCGGCCGTGCCGCCCGCGAGCTCGACGAGCAGCTGGACGACGCGGCTGACGGCGGGGCCGTTCACTGCCGGGTCGACGCCCCGCTCGTAGCGCTTGGACGCCTCGCTCGGCAGCTTCTGCCGGCGGGCGGTGCGCGCGATGGAGACGGGGTCGAAGATCCCGGCCTCGATCAGTACGTCGCGGGTCTCGGGCTTGACCTCGGTGGCGGCGCCGCCCATGACGCCGGCGAGACCAACGGGTCCGCTGTCGTCGGCGATCACGAGGTCCTCACCGGTCAGGGTGCGCTGCTGCCCGTCGAGGGTCTCGAGACGCTCCCCCGGGGTGGCGCGCCGGACCGTGAGGCCGCCGGTGAGCCGGTCGAGGTCGTAGGCGTGGATGGGCTGGCCGAGCTCGAGCATCACGTAGTTGGTGATGTCGACGGGCAGCGAGATGGAGCGGATGCCGGACAGCCGCAGCCGCGAGGCCAGCCAGGGCGGCGTGGGCCGCGCCGGGTCGATTCCGCGCACCACCCGGGTGCTGAAGCGGAGCACGCCGGGGCGGCCGCGGAGCGGCGCGCGGTCGTCGACCGTGACGGGGAAGCCGGAGCCGGTCGTTGGCGGCACGGCGTCCGCCGGGTCGCGGAAGGCGGTCCCGGTGGAGTGCGCGTACTCGCGGGCGATGCCGCGCACGGAGAAGGCGTAGCCGCGGTCCGGGGTCACGTTCACCTCGACGGCCGCGTCGTCGAGCCCGAGGAGCGCCAGCGCGTCGGTGCCGACCTCGGGGTCGAGGCC
>DATCMN010000552.1:0-3467 GCA_036563405.1 Naasia sp.
GCCCGTTCCTGCGCTTTACTGAGAACCGATCACCTCTCCTACCGCGAAGGAACAGCAATGAGCGCGACCCCTCCTCCTCCCCCGCCCCCGCCGCCCGCCGAGGGCTACGGGTACACCGCGCAGCCGGAGATGTCGCCGCAGGATCAGCGGCTGTGGGCGACGCTCACCCACATCGGCGGCATCTTCCTCGGCGTCATCGCGCCGCTCATCACGTTCCTCGTGTTCAAGGACCGCGGCGCGTTCGTGCGCGAGCACACCAAGACGGCGCTCAACTTCCAGATCACGATGACGATCGCCGCGATCATCGCGATCCCCCTGTGGTTCGTGCTGATCGGCGTCCTGCTGACGTTCGCCGTCGTCATCGTCGTCATCATCTTCAGCATCATCGCCGCGCTCAAGGCCAACGCCGGCGAGCACTACAGCTACCCGCTCACCATCCCGCTCATCAAGTAGCCGTCAGGTCAGCCGGCGCACCACGTCGTCGGCCAGGAGCCGCCCCCGCAAGGTCAGCATCAGCCGGCCGCGGAGGGCGGCTCCTCCGTCTACGAGGCCGTCCGCGATCAGTCCCGCCACGGCACGCCGGGCATCGGCACCGAGTGATGCCACCGCGAGGCCGGAGCGGATGCGGCTCTCCAGCAGGATGCGCTCCACCTCCCGATCCTCCGCCCCGAGAGTCTCCCGTCCGACCGCGGGCGACTCGCCTCGGGCGATCCGCTCCGCGTAGGCCGCGGGGTGCTTGGCGTTCCACCAGCGAACGCCGCCGACGTGGCTGTGGGCGCCGGGTCCGACGCCCCACCAGTCCTCGCCGGTCCAGTAGGCGAGGTTGTGCCGGGACACGTGACGGGGATCCGGCTCGCCGCCTCCCGCCGCCCGCGCCCAGTTGCTCACCTCGTACCAGGAGTAGCCGGTGGCGCCGAGCATGCCGTCGGCGAGCTCGTACATGTCGGCCTGCACGTCGTCGTCCGGCTCGGGCACGACGCCGGCGCGGATCTGCCGGGCCAGCTTGGTGCCCTCCTCCACGATCAGCGCGTACGCCGACACATGGTCGGGATCCTGCGCGAGGACCGTCTCGAGGGAGCGCCGCCAGTCGGTGATGCTCTCGCCCGGCGTCCCGTAGATGAGGTCGAGGCTGACATCGAGTCCCGCCTCCCGAGCCCATCGCACGACGAGCGGGATCCGGGCCGGGTCGTGGGTGCGCTCGAGGGTCGCGAGCACGTGCGGCACGGCGGACTGCATGCCGAACGACACCCGGGTGACGCCGGCGGCCGCGAGGGCGGCGAGCGATACCTGGTCGACGGAATCCGGGTTCGCCTCGGTGGTCACCTCGGCGCCCGGCGCGATCCCGATGTGCTCGCGGACGGCGTGCAGCATCCGGGCGAGGTCGGTCACCGGCAGGAGGGTCGGGGTGCCGCCACCGAAGAACACGGTCCCGGCCGGGCGGGCGGGGAGCCCGGAGCGCTCGATCGCCCCTGCCGCCCAGGCGACCTCGGCCGCCGCCTGGTCGGCGTACTCGCTGCGCTTCACGCCCCGCAGCTCGGAGGCGGTGTAGGTGTTGAAGTCGCAGTAGCCGCAGCGCACCCGGCAGAACGGCACGTGCAGGTACACGCCGAATGCGCGGTCGCTCGCGCCCTCCGCCGCGGACGCCGGCAGGAGGCCGTCCGCGGGGGCGGCGTCGGCGATCGGCAGGGCGCTGGGCATCCCCTCCATTGTCCCCCGCATCGCGCCGTGCAGGGTTCGGAGGTCGTGCTGCCGCCGAGATGGCAGTTCCGGCTGCCATCTCGCCGAGTTGGCAGCCACAACCGCCCTCTCGCGTGGAGGCGGGAAGGCGGGACGCGGTGTGGAAGGGTTGAGCGGTGAAGAAGTACGTGCTCTGGGACGTCGACGGGACCCTGCTGCTCAACGGGCCGCGGGCCGGCAGCCTCTACGATGAGGCGATCGAGTACGTCGCCGGCATCGAGACGGGCGGTGTCCGCCCGGCGGAGCACGGCAAGGTCGACGGCCAGATCATCGCCGAGCGCCTCGCCGAGTACGGCCTCGACGCGGATCTGCACGACGCGGTCACCGAGCGGCTCGAGCAGCTCGCGCAGGAGCGCCACTCGGGACCGGACCGCCGGGAGGTGGCGCCCGGCGTCCGCGACGCCCTCGAGGCGGTGGCCGCGGCGGGCTGGACGAACGCGCTGCTCACCGGCAACTCCCGCGTTCGCGCCCAGGCGAAGCTGTCCGGCGCCGGCCTGGAGCCCGACCTGTTCGACTGGGACTCCTCCTTCTTCGGCGACCGGGCGCGGGCCCGCACCGAGGTGACAGCGGCGGCCGCTGTCGCGCTCGGCGAGCACCCGCACGTGATCGTGGGCGACACCCCGAGCGACGACTGGGCCGCCGCCGAGGCCGGCATCCCGTTCATCGCCGTCGCGACAGGCATCTACCCTGCTGAGGACCTCAGAAAGACCGGCGCGCTCGCCGTCCTCGACGATCTGGTCCGCGGCAGGGACGCGCTCCTCGCGGAACTCGAGCGGCTCGGGTCGCTCACCCCATCGCCGTGACGGCCCGTCCCGCCGCGGCGGGCGCCAGACCGGCCTCGCCCGAACTGGTCGCCGACTGCAGCCGATGCGTCGGCCTCTGCTGCGTCGCCCTCGCCTTCGCGCGCTCCGCCGACTTCGCCTTCGACAAGCCGGCCGGCGAGCCGTGCCGGCACCTGGCCGAGGACGACCGGTGCCGGATCCACGCCGAGCTGCGCCCGCGCGGCTTCCGCGGCTGCACCGCGTTCGACTGCTTCGGGGCCGGGCAGAAGGTGACCCAGGTCGTCTTCGGCGGCTCCAGCTGGCGCGATGATGCGGAGCTGCGGCGGCGCATGTTCGGGGTCTTCCCGGTCGTGCGGGGGCTGCACGAGCTGCTCCGCCACCTCGAGGAGGCGCTCGCGCTGCAGCGTGCCCGCTCCATGCACGGGGAGCTCGCCGCGGCACGGGACAGGATCGCCGCGCTGACGGTCGCGTCGGCCGACACGATCCTGGCTGCGGACTCGACCGAGCTCCGCACCGAGGTCGGCGACCTCCTCCGACGGGCCAGCGCGCTCGCCCGTGCCGGAGCGCCGACGCGGCGCCGCATCCGAACTGGTGATCTGATCGGTGCCGACCTCGCCGGGCGGGACCTCCGCGGCGCCGACCTGCGCGGTGCCCTGCTGCTCGCCGCGAACCTGCGCGGAGCCGACCTGCGGGAGGCGGACCTCCTGGGCGCCGACCTGCGGGACGCGGACCTGCGCGGAGCCGACCTGTCGACGGCGATGTTCCTCACCGGGCCCCAGTTGGAGTCGGCGAGAGGCGACGCAGCGACTCGGTTTCCGGTCCTGGCGGGCCGGCCCGCGCACTGGCTGGAGGACTAGGCGCCGGCAGTGCGGGTCGGGTGCAGGGCGGTGAGGAACCGCTTCTGGTAGCGCTTCTGCGCTCCCCGGAGCAGGGCCACGGTGGGGCCGA
>DATCMN010000554.1:0-2599 GCA_036563405.1 Naasia sp.
CGCCGCGCTCCGCGAGTGGCCGAACGGCGGCATGCGCTTCCCGCGCAGCGACATCCGCTCGCCGTTCGAGTTCGAGCAGCTCGCGAAGCTGGTCCGCCCGGAGGACTACGAGGGCCGCGTTGTCGTGTCCGCCGATCCGGACGTGCACCGGGCGGCGATCCAGCGCTACGCGGACCTCGGCGCGGACCGCATCTACCTCCGCAACGTCGGCCGCAACCAGCGAGAGTGGATCGACGTGTTCGCCCGCGACGTGCTGCCGAAGGTGATGCGCTGATGCTGGAGGAGGAGTTCAGCGTGCGGGCCGTGGGCGGCATCCCCGAGATCCGGGAGGGCGACGACCTGACCGCGATCCTCGCCGCGCACGCCGGGGCGCTCGCGGACGGGGACATCCTCGTCATCAGCAGCAAGATCGTCTCCAAGGCGGAGGGCCGGCTCGTCGCGGCCGACGACCGCGAGCAGGCGATCACCGACGAGACGGTCCGCGTGGTGGCGACCCGGCCGCGCGGCGACGGGGGAGTCACGCGCATCGTCGAGAATAGCCTCGGGATCGTCCAGGCGGCGGCGGGCGTCGATGCGAGCAACGTGCCCGACGGCTACGTGCTCCTCCTCCCCGTCGATCCGGATGCCTCGGCGCGTGCGATCGCCGCCGCCTTCCGGGAGCGCGGTGTCCGCGTGGGCGTCGTCATCAGCGACACGCTCGGCCGGCCCTGGCGGGTCGGGCAGACGGATGCGGCGATCGGAGCGGCGGGCGTCCGCGTGCTTCGCGACCTGCGCGGCACGACGGATGCGGGCGGCCGCTCCCTGGGCATCACGGCGCCCGCCGTCGCCGACGAGCTCGCTGCGGCCGCCGACCTGGTGAAGGGCAAGGCCGACGCGCGTCCGGTCGCGGTGGTGCGCGGTCTCGCCTCGCTCGTCACCGAGCTCGACGAGCCCGGTGCCCGCACTCTGGTGCGCGGCGCCGAGCAGGACATGTTCCGCCTCGGCAGCGACGAGGCGTACGACGAGGGCTACCGCGACGGCTACGACGCCGGCTTCGCGGAGACCACCGAGGAAGACTGACACCAAGGAAGACTGACCGGAAGGACGGCATCATGCTCCCCCTCACCTTCGGCTACAAGGCGTCCGCCGAGCAGTTCGGGCCGCGCGACCTCGTCGAGTTCGCCGTCGCGGCGGAACGGCACGGCTTCGAGAGCGCCACGGTCAGCGACCACTTCCAGCCCTGGCGGCACACCGGCGGGCACGCGCCCTTCGCGCTGGCCTGGCTCACGGCGGTGGGGGAGCGCACCAGCACCCTGCGCCTCGGCACCTCGGTGATGACCCCCACCTTCCGCTACAATCCCGCGGTGATCGCCCAGGCGTTCGCGACGCTCGGCGTCCTCTACCCGGGGCGCGTGATGCTCGGCGTCGGCACTGGGGAGGCGCTCAACGAGATCGCGACGGGCTTCCGGGGCCCGGGCAAGCAGGAGTGGCCGGAGTTCAAGGAGCGCTTCGCCCGCCTCCGCGAGTCGGTGCGCCTGATGCGCGAGCTGTGGGCGGGGGAGCGGGTCAGCTTCGACGGCGAGTTCTACAGCACCCACGACGCGTCGATCTACGACAGGCCGGAGGGCGGTGTGCCCGTCTACATCGCGGCGGGCGGCCCCGTGGTCGCCAAGTACGCCGGCCGCGCGGGGGACGGGTTCATCTGCACGTCTGGAAAGGGCGAGGAGCTGTACGTCGACAAGCTCCTGCCCGCCGTGGCGGAGGGAGCGGCGGCGGCGAAGCGTGACCCGGAGACCATCGACAGGATGATCGAGATCAAGCTCAGCTACGACACCGACCCGGAAGCCGCTCTCGAGAACACCCGGTTCTGGTCGCCGCTGTCGCTCACCGCGGATCAGAAGCACTCCATCACCGATCCGATCGAGATGGAGCGGGAGGCGGACGCCCTGCCGATCGAGCAGATCGCCTCGCGCTGGATCGTGGGCAGCGACCCCGACGAGGTGGCGGAGCGCATCGGGCGCTATGTCGGCTGGGGCTTCAACCACCTCGTCTTCCACGCACCCGGGGACGACCAGCAGCGCTTCCTCGAGCTCTTCGAGCGTGACCTGGCCCCGCGACTCCGCGCGCTCGCACCGTAGCCCCCCGGCGGCGAGACGATTCGACGCGAACCCGGGCATGTGGCAGCCGTTGCCTCTTCTCAGTCGGCGCGGGAGGGGCGAGATGTGCTGCTGCGAACGATGAGTTCGAAGGGCAGCGGCGTGTTGGCCGGCAGCGCGGCTCGATTGCCCGACTTCAGCTCGCCCATCAGCATCTCGACCGCCAATCTTCCCTGCAGGGCCGGGAACTGCGCGACGGTGGTCAGGCCGAAGAACTCGGCCAGCTCATGGCCGTCGATCCCGATGATCGACAAGTCGTGGGGCACCTGCAGGCCGAGGTCGCGCGCCGCGAGGATGGCGCCCATCGCGACCTCGTCCGATGCGGCGACTATCGCGGTGGGACGGTGGCGGGGATCTCCCAGTACCTGCTTCCCCGCGACATATCCACCGGGGATGGTGAAGTCGCTCGCATGCACGAGGTGGGGATCGCGAGCGATGCCGGCCGCGAGGAGCGCCTGCTCATA
>DATCMN010000558.1:0-7582 GCA_036563405.1 Naasia sp.
CACCGCGAGCCGCGGGGTAGACTAATCCGGTTCCCCCTCTTCTCGCCTTCTGACGCATGCCCGCGTCCGGCGAGGAGCAGGGACTCCCATAGAGAACAGGCTGAACGGCTTATGGACAACCGATGAGTGACTCGAAATGAGTTCCCCTCACCGTTAACGGTCCACCCTGTCCGGGTGGGCCCCAGACAGGAGAAAATTGCCAGCGAAACCCCGCGTGCACGAGGTCGCAAGTGACCTCGGCGTCGACACCAAGGTCGCCCTCGCGAAGCTCAAGGAGATGGGCGAGTTCGTCAAGGGCCCGTCCTCCAGCATCGAGCCGCCCGTAGCCCGCAAGCTGCGCGCAGCGCTCGAGGCCGAGGGCAAGACCGCACCGAAGTCCGCCGCACCCGCGGCGGCGCCTGCCGCACCCGCGGCCCCCGCCCGTCCGGCAGCGTCCGCGCCGGCCACATCCGCGCGCCCCGGCCCTGCCGCTCCCGCGCCCGCCCCGCGTGCCGAGGCGCCGCGTGCCGAGGCGCCTCGCGCCGAAGCCCCGCGCACCGAGGCTCCTCGCGCCGACGCCCCTCGCACCGAGGCGCCCCGCACGGAGGCGCCCCGTGCGCCTCAGGCCCCGCGCCAGGAGGAGCGTCCCGCCGCGGCCGCTCCCGGAGCGCCGAACGCCATCCCGCGCCCCGCTGCGCGTCCGGGTGCCCCGGGCGCCCCGCGTCCCGGCAACAACCCGTACGCGAGCAACCAGGGGATGGGCCGCCCCGGCACGCCCCGACCCGGCGCTCCGCGTCCCGGCAACAACCCGTTCGCGCCCCGTCAGGGCATGGGCTCCGGTCCCGCGGGCATCCCGCGTCCGGCAGCTCCGCGCCCCGGAGCTCCCCGTCCGGGTGCTCCCGGCACGGGTCGCCCCGGTGCGCCCGGTGCGCGTCCCGGCGGCGGCTTCCAGCGTCCCGGTGCCGGCACTCCCGGCGCACGTCCCGGCGGCGCCGGTGGCGGCTTCCAGCGTCCCGGTGGCGGTGCCCCCGGCGGCGGCGGCTTCAGTGGTCCGCGCCCGGGTGGTGGCGGCGGTCGTGGCCGTGGTCCCGGCGGCGGCACCGCCGGTGCATTCGGTCGCGGTGGCGGCAAGAGCCGTGCCCGCAAGTCGAAGCGGACGAAGCGCCAAGAGTTCGAGATGCGCGAGGCCCCGTCGCTCGGTGGCGTCAGCGTCCCCCGCGGCGACGGCAGCACCATCGTCCGTCTGCGCCGCGGCGCCTCGATCACGGACTTCGCCGACAAGATCGATGCGAGCCCCGGCAACCTGGTGACCGTGCTGTTCCACCTCGGTGAGATGGCGACGGCCACGGAGTCCCTCGACGAGGCAACCTTCGCGGTGCTCGGCGAGGAGCTGGGCTACAAGATCCAGATGGTCTCGCCCGAGGACGAGGACAAGGAGCTCCTCGAGGGCTTCGACATCGACCTCGATCAGGAGCTGGAGGACGAGACCGACGAGGACCTCGTCATCCGTCCGCCGGTGGTCACCGTCATGGGTCACGTCGACCACGGAAAGACGCGCCTCCTCGACGCGATCCGCAAGACGAACGTGATCGCGGGCGAGGCCGGCGGCATCACCCAGCACATCGGTGCGTACCAGGTGTGGACCGAGCACGAGGGCATCGAGCGGGCCATCACCTTCATCGACACCCCGGGCCACGAGGCGTTCACCGCCATGCGCGCCCGTGGTGCCCAGGTGACGGACCTCGCGATCCTGGTCGTCGCGGCCGACGACGGCATCATGCCGCAGACGGTCGAGGCGCTGAACCACGCCCAGGCGGCGAACGTGCCGATCGTGGTCGCGGTCAACAAGGTCGACAAGGAGGGGGCCAACCCCGCCAAGGTGCGCCAGCAGCTCACCGAGTTCGGCCTGGTCGCGGAGGAGTACGGCGGCGACACGATGTTCATCGACGTGTCGGCACTCGCCGGCACCGGCATCGACGAGCTCCTCGACGCGGTGCTGCTCACGGCGGACGCCGGACTGGACCTGCGCGCGAACCCGAACAAGGACGCACGCGGTGTGGCGATCGAGGCGCGCCTCGACAAGGGCCGCGGTGCCGTCGCGACGGTGCTCATCCAGTCGGGAACGCTCCGCGTGGGCGACGCGATCGTCGCAGGCACGGCCTACGGCCGCGTCCGCGCGATGATGGACGAGAACGGGGATGTGGTCCACGAGGCCTTCCCGTCGCGCCCCGTCCAGGTGCAGGGTCTGTCGACCGTGCCCCGCGCCGGCGACACCTTCCTCGTCACCGAGGAGGACCGCACCGCCCGGCAGATCGCCGAGAAGCGCGAAGCCGTCGAGCGCAATGCCCAGCTGGCGAAGGCCCGCAAGCGCATCTCGCTCGAGGACTTCACCCGTGCTCTCGAAGAGGGCAAGGTCGACGCGCTCAACCTCATCATCAAGGGTGACGTCTCCGGTGCCGTCGAGGCACTCGAGGAGGCTCTGCTCAAGATCGAGATCGACGACAGCGTGCAGCTGCGGATCATCCACCGCGGTGTCGGCGCCGTCACGGAGAGCGACGTCAACCTCGCGACCGTCGACAACGCGATCATCATGGGCTTCAACGTCCGCCCCGACCCGAAGGCTCGCGAGCGGGCCGCCCGCGAGGGTGTGGATGTCCGGTTCTACTCGGTCATCTACTCCGCCCTCGAGGACATCGAGAGCTCGCTCAAGGGCATGCTCAAGCCCGAGTTCGAAGAGGTGCAGTCGGGTGTCGCCGAGATCCGCGAGGTGTTCCGCTCCTCGAAGTTCGGCAACATCGCCGGTGTCATCGTCCGGTCGGGCACGATCACGCGCAACGCGAAGGCGCGCGTCATCCGCAACGGCGTCGTGGTCGGGGACAACCTGGCCATCGAGTCGCTGCGCCGGTTCAAGGACGACGTCACCGAGGTCCGCACGGACTTCGAGGCGGGCATCGGCCTGGGCAAGTTCAACGACATCCAGATCGGCGACGAGATCGAGACGATCGAGATGAAGGAGAAGGTCCGCCCCTAGCGGATCCTTCCCCGGATTCCCACCAGACGGAGGGGGCCCGCGACCGGTGCACACTGGTTCGGGCCCCTTCCGTCTCTTCCCTAGGAGGAACCATGGCCGACCCCACCCGCGCGGCGAAGATGGCCGACCGCATCAAGGTGATCATCGCCCGGCGCCTGGAGCGCGGGATCCGCGATCCGCGCCTCGGCTTCGTGACCATCACCGATGTGCGGATGACCGGCGACCTGCAGCACGCGTCGATCTTCTACACCGTGTACGGCACGGAGGAGGAGCGCGCCGACAGTGCGGCGGCGCTGAAGGCGGCGACAGGCATGCTGCGCACCGAGGTGGGCAGGAACATCACCGCCCGCGTCACGCCCAGCATCGAGTTCATCCTCGACGCCCTGCCGGAGACGGCCGCGCACATCGAGTCCGTGCTCGAGGAGGCGCGCCGGCGTGACGAGGCCGCACGGCAGCTCGCGGCGACCGCCGCCTATGCGGGCGACGAGGATCCGTACGTCAAGCCGCGCACCGACGAGGACGACGACCAGGCCTGAAGCCCGGCACCGCTCCCGTCGCGAGATCCGGGTGGCAGATCTCGCGGCGGGAGCGGCCAGCGCTCCAACAGCGTGAGTTGGGAGCTGCCGGCGACCGGGTGGCGGGTCGCCGGCGGCTCCTCCTCTATGGTGCGCGCGCGGCACTGGGCGCGGCACGCCCAGTACGGGGGGAACCCTTTCGCGGTGGTCCGCGCTAGGAGTGGCGCGGGTCGTGCGGACACTTCGCGCCGGTCTGCGGAGGTGCGGGTGTCCGCACGACCTGCGTCAGGAGCCCGGCAGGGCGATCCCGTCGGCGGTGCGCGTGGCGAGGCCGTCGGCGAGAAGACCCGCGAGCGCCCGCGATCTGCGCGCCGGGTCGGGGAGCGCGTCGGCCAGTTCCACCTCGCTCAGCGGGACTGTCGCGAGGCGCAGCGCCGCGAGCAGGATCCCGCGCGCCTGCCTGTCCGAACCCTCGAAGCGCTTCTGCGTAGCCGGGCGCGCCCCCTCGTACGGCGGGTAGCCCGCCAGCCGCCACGCGCACCTGCCGGCGAGCGGGCATTCCGCGCAACGTGGCGCCCGAGCCGTGCAGACGACCGCCCCCAGCTCCATCGCGCCGGCGTTGAAGGCCTTCGCCTCCGCGCGGTCGCGGGGGAGGTGGCTCGCCATCAGCGCCAGGTCCGCCGCGGTGCGCGCGGGTCCCGGCTCGCCCTGTCCGAGCGCGGCACGCGCAAGAACGCGGCGCACGTTGATGTCGACGACGGGGACGGGGTGCCCGTAGGCGAACGCGGCGACCGCCCGCGCGGTGTACGGGCCGACGCCGGGCAGCGCCAGCAGCTCGTCGACGTCGTCAGGCACCCGGTTGCCGTGCTCCTCGGCTATGCGCGCCGCGCATGCGTGCAGCGCGAGCGCCCGGCGTGGGTAGCCGAGCCGCCCCCACGCACGCACAGCCTCGCCGGGCGGCACCGCGGCGAGGTCCGCCGGTGTCGGCCAGCGCTCGAGCCACTCGAGCAGCTGCGGCACCACCCGGGTCACCGGCGTCTGCTGCAGCATGAATTCGCTGACCAGCGTCCCCCATGCGGAGAAGCCCGGACGCCGCCACGGCAGGTCACGGCTGTTCTCCCCGAACCAGGCGACGACAGCCGGTGCCAAGGGAGGAGTCACCCCGTCAGCCTAGGCTCGACCCTTCGGACGTTCCGGCTCCGCCCGGCGACGGCCCCGGACGCTGCGCATCGGCCCGCGAGCGCGACGGATCAGGAGCGCGGCGACGACGGCCGCGGCGAGGGCGAGGATCGCCGCGCCGCCCCAGAGGACCGCGAAGGGCCAGCCGTCCGACACGGCCCCCGACGGCGGAATGCCGCGCGGCGCAGCCGGCCCGGTTGCCGTCGGTGATGGCGCCCCCGAGGTCGCGCTCGGCGCGGGCGTCGGGACAGCGGACGGCGGGGGCGAGGGAGGAGGGAGCGGCGTGTCGGGCTCCGGCTCCGGCACGGTCTCGGCCGGTGGGGGTGCCGGTGCCGCCGGTGCCGCCGGGGGTGGCGGGGGAGCGGGTGCGGCAGCGGGCGCCGGGATCCCGGCATGCCCCGGATACTTCGCGAACACCTGGACGCCCCAGGTGGTCCCGCCCGCCACGAGGAAGGCCACACCGATGTCGGTGAAATCGCCGAGGACGTTCGCGCGGTGCCCGGGCGAGTTCATCCAGGCCGTGTGCATGGCCGAACCGGTCGCGTAGCCCTTCGCCACGTTCTCACCCCACGCCCGCCAGCCGGAGGGGATCTGTTCCGAGGTGTCCGGGTTGTGGTGCATCTCGTTGTCCGCGGCCATCTGCTGCGCCCACGCCGCGGCGACCGCGTCGAGACTCGCGCTGCGCTCGAGGCCCAGCAGACCGGCCGCCCATCGCTCCTGGTTGACGAGCGCCGCGATGTCCTCGCTCGGTCCTGCTGCAGCCGGCGCCGGCTGCGCCACGGCGAGGAACATCACGAGGAGCGCGGCCAGGACGGCCGGGACGGCGCGGCGACCCGAAGCCCGGGATGACGCGGGAGTGCGGCGAATATCCGAAGCCGCCGTCGCTCCCACCGGCACACGGTAACCCCGTTCGACGCGGCACGCCGAGGGCGGCGTCCTGGAGGACCGCCTTCCCCGGGGTCCCGGCGCCCTGCGCCGACCGGCCCCTCAGCGGCCCGGCCTAGGGTGAGGAGCATGACGCGCTGGGCACCTGCGAAGGCCGACATCCTCGACGAGCTGGTGGCCGAGATCCGCCACAACTACGCGCGGGGACGCGTGGTGGTGGCGGTCGACGGGGTCGACGGCTCGGGCACTGCGGAGTTCGCCGACGATCTCGCCGCCGCTGTCGAGCGAGCAGGGAGCGCGGCGCTGCGGGCCTCCCTCGACGGTTTCCTCCGCCCGGATGCGTCGGCACGGGAGTCCGCCGCCGACTACTACGCGTCCGCCTACGACGCCGACGCGGTCCGCAGCCTGCTGATCCGCCCGTTCCGTTCCGGAACTCCCATCGCTCTCGCCATGGCATCCGAGCCGACATCTGCGCCCGCGGAGGACGCGGTGCTCGTCGTCGACGGCCCGTTCCTCCTCCGCCCGGAGCTCCTCGGGCTGTGGAACTCGACGATCTGCCTCTTCGCGCCCGCCGACGAGGCGTTCGAGCGGGCGGGAACACCCGAGGTGCGCCGGAAGGCGCAGCGCCTCTACCTGCATCGGGTGCAGCCGAGGACCAAGGCGATCGCGAACGTCGACAACAGCGACCCGGAGCACCCGCGCCGCACCTTCAGCGACTCCTGCTGACAACGGGCTCCCAGCCTCCGCACGGCGGCGTACCCTCCCTGCCATGCGGCTGATGACCTGGAACGTGCTGTGGCGGTTCGAGCCGGATTGGCGGGCTCGGGAGCGGGCGATCCTGGCGACGCTCGACACGGTCCGCCCCGACGTGCTCGGGCTGCAGGAGTGCTGGGCGGTCGACACGGGGACCCAGGCCGACGTGGTCGCGGACTTCCTGGGCGCGCATGCGGCTTTCGCCGGGTCCCCCTTGCCGCCGGTTCCCGACCCGCCGGAGCAAACCGGCCAGGCCGGGATCCGGATGGGTGTGGGCCTCGTCAGCCGGTGGCCGATCCGTGTCATCGCCGAGCACGTGCTCCCGGTCAGCCACCGTCAGGTCGCGCCCGTCGCGCTGGAAGCGGAGATCGAGCGGCCCGAGGGTCCCTTCCGCGTCCTCGTCGCCGCGACGGAGTGGGAGCCCGAGTACGCCGACGACCACGTCGCACAGACCACCCGGCTCGCCGAGCTGCTCGAGCAGGCGGAAGCCGAGCAGCCGGCCTTCCTGCTCGCCGACCTCAACTGCGACCCCACCCAGCCGCCGTTCGCGCCCTTGGCCACCGCGCTCGACACCTGGCAGGCCGCGGGCGGGGATCCGGGCGCCGTCACGCTCAGCTCGGCCGTGCCGTTCGCACCCCTCGAGGCGACGGCCGAGCTGGACCGCCGGATCGACCACGTGCTCGCCCCCGCGGGCTCCGGGGCGACTGTGGACGGAGCCTCCATCGTCGACCAGCCGATTGACGGCCTGTATCCATCCGACCACTTCCCGGTGGTCGTCGACGTGCGGCTGCTCGGGGAGCACGCCCCGGCATGAGAGCGACAGCGGACGGAGGCGGTGTGCCGGAACGGATCCGCCTGAGTCGCGCGAAGGGGTGGCGGCGCCCGGCGAACGCCGTGGTCGTCGCGCGACCCACCCGGTGGGGCAACCCGTACCGGGTGGGCGACGAGCTCGACGGGCAGCGGCTGAGCCGGTCGGAGGCCGTGGCGCTCTTCGAGGAGGACCTCGTCGCCGGGAGGCTGCGATTCACCCTCGCGGAGGCCCGCGCCGAGCTGGCTGGCCGGGACCTCTGCTGCTGGTGCTCTCTCGACGGTCCCTGCCATGCCGAGGTGCTGCTCAGCATCGCGAACGGCTGATTGCACGGCCGCAACAGGGCACGGGAACAGCCGGTTCGGGCCCGCCCGGCCTCGCTAGCCTCGCGGTATGAGCAACGGAGCCGTCGCCACCGCACGCCGCACGGGA
>DATCMN010000559.1:0-1570 GCA_036563405.1 Naasia sp.
TGACGCGGTAGCGGGTGGTCACGCTGCCGATGTCGAGCACCGGGAGCTCCGAGCCGACGCTCTCCGCGACGCCGGGGCCGCCGACGACGTGGCGGCGGGCCGCCGAGACCAGGTCACCGAGCACGGCGGAGGCCGTCTCCACGCCACCGGCGCCCGCGCCGTAGAACATCAGGCTGCCGGCTGCCTCCGCCTCGACGAAGACCGCGTTGTTCGCGCCATGCACCGCGCCGAGCGGGTGGTCGCGCGGGACGAGCGCCGGGTAGACGCGGGCGCTGACGCCTTCGCCGTCCTCCGTTCCGATCCGCTCGCAGATGGCGAGGAGCTTCACGACGTAGCCGGCCTTCCGCGCGCTCGCCACATCGTCGGCGGTGATCCCGCGGATGCCCTCACGGTGCACCGCCGAGACGGGCACCCGGGTGTGGAAGGCGAGGCTCGCGAGGATCGCGGCCTTCTGAGCGGCGTCATGGCCGTCGATATCGCCGGACGGGTCCGCCTCGGCGTAGCCGAGGTCCGTCGCAGTGGCGAGAGCGTCCTCGAAGCTGTCCCCGCCGGTGTCCATCCTGTCGAGGACGTAGTTGGTGGTGCCGTTCACGATGCCGAGGATGCGGTGCACCCGGTCACCGGCGAGGCTGTCGCGCAGCGGGCGGATGATCGGGATGGCGCCGCCGACCGCGGCCTCGTAGTAGAGCTGGGCGCCCACCTGCTCGGCGAGGTCGAACAGCTCTGCGCCGTGGTGCGCGAGTAGCGCCTTGTTGCCGGTGATGACGTCGGCGCCCGAGCCGAGCGCGAGCAGCAGGTACTCGCGGGCCGGCTCGATGCCGCCGATCAGCTCGATGACGATGTCCGCGCCGAGGATGAGCTTCCGGGCGTCGGTGGTGAGCAGCTCGCGCGGGATGTCGGCGCTGCGCGGCGCGTCGAGGTCGCGGACGGCGATGCCCGTCAGGGTGAGCCGGGCGCCGACGCGCGCGGTCAGCTCCTCGCCGTGCTGGAGCAGCAGGGACGCGACCTGGGCGCCCACCGACCCGGCGCCGAGCAGGGCTATGCGGAGTGTGCGGTATTCGATCATCGGTCCTCCGGGGAAGCGTCCGCGTCGCGGCGGAGCAGGTCGCGGATCGTCTCGCCGTGCACGAGGATCCGGGCGTCACCGTCGCGCACGGCGACGACGGGCGGGCGCCCGATGTGGTTGTAGTTGCTGGCGAGGCTCCAGCAGTAGGCGCCGGTCGCGGGCACGGCGACGAGGTCGCCGGGCGTCACGTCGCCGGGCAGGTAGTCGGCGTTCACGACGATGTCGCCGCTCTCGCAGTGCTTGCCGGCTATGCGCACCAGGGCGGGGGCGGCGTCGGACGTGCGGGAGGCGAGCCGCACCGAGTACTCGGCGCCGTACAGCTCGGGCCGGGCGTTGTCGCTCATGCCGCCGTCGACGCTCACGTAGCGGCGGATGGCCGAGCCGCCGTCGACCTCCACGCGCACGTCCTTGATGGTGCCGACCTCGTAGAGCGTGACGCCGGCGGGCCCGATGATGGTGCGCCCCGGCTCGATCGCGATGACGGGGACCGGGATGCCGAGGCGG
>DATCMN010000560.1:0-2482 GCA_036563405.1 Naasia sp.
CCGCCTCCTCGACGGACCGCCGGGCGGCGTCCGTGGTGCCGGCGACCCGCGTGCCGAGGCGTCCGCTGGTCTCCACGATGCCGTCCTGCTCGAGCAGCCGGTAGGCCTTCGCGACGGTGCCGGGCGCGATGCCGAGCTCCCCCGCCAGCCCGCGGACCGTCGGCAGGCGGGCGGCCGCGCCGAGTTCTCCTGCGCGCACCGCGTCGACGACGGCCCGGCGGATGCGCTCCGCTGTCGGCGGTTCGGCGGCGGTGAGGCCGGGGATGGCGCTCACGACGGGCCCCTGTGGATGAGCCGGGACAGCACGATGGCGCTGCGTGTGTGGTCGACGTTGGGGGCGATCCGCACGCGCTCGAGGGCGAGCTCGAGACTCGGGATGTCCCGGCTGCGCATGTGAACTATGGCGTCCGCGCTGCCCGTGACCGTCCCTGCGTCGACGACCTCCGGGACGCCGGAGAGGATGCGCTTGAGCTCGGCGGGGGCGACGGTGCCGCGGCAGAACAGCTCGACGTACGCTTCCGTGCCCTGGCCCTCCACCTCCGGGTCGACTTGGATCGTGAAGGCGCGGATGACGCCGTCCGCGACGAGCCGGTCGACGCGGCGCTTCACCGCCGACGCCGAGAGCGCCACCACGTCCCCGATATCGCCGTAGCCGGACCGGGCGTTCAGTCGCAGCAGGTCGAGAATGCGGCCGTCGATGTTGTCCACGGCGGCCACTCTACGCACGGATCGCGCGCGGAACCGCTGTCGGCGCCCGATCCGTGCGTCGGGAGTGCCGAGTCGAGGGGGACTCAGGCGCGCGGGCGGGGTGCCAGCCGCTCCAGCTGGGTGACGTGCGACGGGTTCAGCTCGTCGAGGCTGTTCACGCCGAGGAGCCGCATGGTCCGGAGCACCTGGCTGCCGAGGATCTGGATCGTGCGGTCGACGCCGTCGCGGCCGCCGGCCATGAGCCCGTACAGGTAGGCACGGCCCACCATCGTGAAGCGTGCGCCGAGCGCGATAGACGCGACGATGTCGGATCCCGACATGATGCCGGTGTCGAGGTGCACCTCGGTGTCCATCCCCACCTCTCGGACGACCTCCGGCAGCAGGTGGAAGGGGATCGGCGCCCGGTCGAGCTGGCGGCCGCCGTGGTTCGAGAGCGTGATGCCGTCGACGCCCATGCCGGCCAGCGTCTTCGCGTCCTCGACGTTCTGCACGCCTTTCACGACGAGCTTGCCGGGCCACTGCTCCTTGATCCAGGCCAGGTCCTCGAAGGTCACAGTCGGGTCGAACATGGTGTCGAGGAGCTCGGCGACGGTGCCAGACCAGCGGTCGAGGGACGCGAAGGCGAGAGGCTCGGTGGTGAGGAAGTTGATCCACCATTCCGGCCGGGGCAGCGCGTTGATCACGGTGCCGGGCGTGAGGGTGGGCGGGATCGTCATGCCGTTCCGCGAGTCGCGGAGCCGGGCGCCGGCGACGGGGACGTCGACGGTCACGAGCAGGGTGTCGAAGCCGGCCTTCGCGGCCCGGTCGACGAGCGCCATCGACCTGTCGCGGTCCTTCCACATGTACAGCTGGAACCAGTTGCGCGCGGCCGGCCCGGTGGCGGCGGCGACATCCTCGATGGAGGTGGTGCCCATGGTGGAAAGGGAGAAGGGGATGCCGGCCGCGGCCGCCGCCGTCGCCCCCGCGATCTCGCCCTCGGTGTGCATCATCCGTGTGAAGCCGGTGGGGGCGATGCCGAAAGGCAGCGCGACGGGCTTGCCGAGCACCTCGCGGCTCGTGTCGACGACCGAGACATCGCGGAGGATCGACGGGTGGAATTCGACGTCCTCGAACGCCTGCCGGGCGCGGGCGATGGAGAGCTCCTGCTCCGCCGAGCCGTCGGTGTAGTCGAACGGCGCCTTCGGGGTCCGCCGCTTCGCGATCTCGCGGAGGTCGTAGATCGTGTACGCCTCCTTCAGCCGCTTGGCCTTGAAGTCGAGGGTGGGCTTCTTGAATTTCATGAGGGGCGCGAGGTCGCGCACCTTCGGGATGCGGCGCTGGACGGCCATGGGATCTCCTAGCTTCCGGTGGTCGGGAGGTGGGCAGGCGACGGGGTCGTGTTCTGCGCGTCAGGTGCCGGGGACAGCCGGGTCTCGGCGTAGTAGTCGGCTATGTGCCGGGCGACGAGAGCCTCGGCCTCGCCCGCGTCGCCCGAGCGGATGGCGGCGAGGATAGCCCGGTGCTCCGCGCGCAGCCGCGTGCTTGTCGCGGTCCAATCCGGCAGCGCGGCCGCCCCTTCGGTCACGTAGCTCTCGATCGCCCCGCGGAGGCCGGACATGACCGCGGCGATCACCTGATTGCCCGTCGCCTCGGCGAGGGAGGTGTGGAAGCGGGTGTCGAGGGGCAGGAACTCCCCGTGGCCGGCGCCCGGCGCCCCGGCCGCCTCATCCATGGCGTCGAGGAGCGCCTCCGCGTCGGCGAGGGCGGGGGATCCGGTGGCCAGCTCCGCCACCAC
>DATCMN010000562.1:0-1788 GCA_036563405.1 Naasia sp.
TCGCCTCCCGCTCCGACCGCACCGCGACCTCACCCGCGATCCGAGCCCCCAGGGTGTCCACCGCCCGGGCGAGCTCACCCACCTCGGCGGTGAGGGCGAGAAGGTCGGTGTCCGAGTCGCCGGGCAAGGACCCCGACAGCAGCTGCGTGACCACCCGGACGCGGCCTACCGCCTCCTGAAGGAGAGTCTCGGTGAACACCTGCATGCGCACATGATGCATCCACCCACCGACACTGCCTCCGACACGGAAGCGCTGATCGGGAGCGGGTTACACGCGTGGTGCGTGCACCACAACCGGGGTGCAGACCATGGCAGCAGCCGGGTCGGCAGCCCGCCGAGGGGCGCTCAGCCCCTCTGGTTCGCCGCCCTTGCGGAGTAGGCCCGCGGCGGGAACGAGAAGGCGACGATGGAGCGCAGCCGCTCGAGGTCGCCCCGCACCAGCCCGTGCGTCCGCGCCTGGATGAGGAGGTTCCCGATGGCCGTCGCCTCCACCGGGCCGGCCACGACGGGCACGCCGACAGCGTCGGCGGTCAGCTGGCAGAGCAGCGCGTTCTGCGCCCCGCCGCCCACGATGTGGACGGTACGGGTGGTGCGGCCGGTCAGGCGGTCGATGTCGCGGACCGTCTCGGCGTACGCGTTCGCGAGGCTCTGCAGGATGCTCCGCACGAACTCGCCGCGCGTGGTCGGCACGGGCTTGCCGTCCGCCTCGAGCAGTGCGCCGATGCGCGCGGGCATGTCACCGGGGGCCAGCAGGCTCGGGTGAGCCGCGTCGAAGGTGGGGACGTCGGCCGGCGCATCGCCAGCGGCCCGGAGCAGCGACTCGATGTCCTCCTCCTCGCCGGCCTTCGCCCAGGTGCGGACGGACTCGCTGAGCAGCCAGAGGCCCATCACGTTCTTGAGGAAGCGGATGCGGCCGTCGACGCCGCCCTCGTTGGTGAAGCCCGCGGTCCGTGCCGCCTCGCTCGTCAGGGGCGCGGCGAGCTCCGCGCCGACGAGCGACCAGGTGCCGCAGGAGATGTACACGGAGTCGTCGCCGGTCGTGGGCACCCCGACGACGGCGGACGCGGTGTCGTGCGAGCCGACGGTGCTGAAGGCGAGGTCGTGGGCGATGCCGTACTCGTCGCGGGCCGCCCGCGTCACCGGGCCGAGCAGGGTGCCGGGTGCGACGAGCTCGGGCAGCAGCGCGCCAGGCAGGCGCAGCCGGTCGAGCAGCTCGCGATCCCAGTCGGTCCCGCCGACGGGCAGCAGGCCGGTCGTCGAGGCGTTGGTCAGCTCGGCCACAGCGCGGCCCGTCGCCCAGTACCCGATCAGGTCGGGGATGAGGAGGAGCAGGTCGGCGAGGTCCAGCATGCCGTCCGCAGACTCCGCGGCCAGCTGGAAGACCGTGTTGAACGGCAGGTGCTGGAGGCCGTTGCGGGCGTACAGCTCCTCCGCCGGGACGAGCGAGTGCACGGCCTCGACGCCGCGTGCGGTGCGGTCGTCGCGGTAGTGGACGGGGTTGCCGAGCATACGGCCGCTGCGGAGCAACCCGTAGTCGACGGCCCACGAGTCGACCGCGGCGCCGACGAGTTCCGGCTCCTCGCGCGAGGCGGCGCCGAGGCCGGACATCGCCGCCGAGTGCAGCGAGAGGATGTCCCAGTGCAGGCCGTCCGGCGTGCGGACCGGCGTGTTCGGGAACCGGGCGACGTGCCGCAGCTGCAGCTGGTCGTTGCCGACCGCGCCGAGGATCACCCGGCCGCTGGTGGCGCCCAGGTCGATCGCGGCGACGGCTCTCATCGCAGGAAGGCG
>DATCMN010000564.1:0-11096 GCA_036563405.1 Naasia sp.
GTCCTCGTGGACGAGGCCGCGATGGAGCAGCTGCACGTCCAGTGGATGGACGAGCCGGGCCCCACGGACGTGTTGAGCTTCCCGATGGACGAGCTGCGGCCGGGCACCGAGGAGCACGAGACCCCCGCCGGTCTCCTCGGCGACATCGTCGTCTGCCCGCAGGTCGCCCAGGCGCAGGCGGAGCAGGCCGGGCACAGCCTGCTCGACGAGGTCCACCTGCTCACTGCGCACGGACTCCTGCACCTCCTCGGCTTCGATCACGCCGAGCCGGACGAGGAGCGCGAGATGTTCGGGCTGCAGCGCGACATCCTGACCGGCTTCGCCCAGGACGAGAAGAAGCGCGGCCCCCGCCGACGATGACCTTCTGGCTGCTCCTCGTCGCCCTCCTGCTCGTCGCGTTCGCCGGCCTGCTGGCCGCCGCCGACTCCGCCATCCAGACCCTGTCGCGGGCGGACATCGAGTCGCTGGCGCTCAACGCGCGTGCCCAGCGCTCGCTGATCGCCATCGCGGCTGACGGCGGCGCGCACATCAACGCCATCAGCTTCCTGCGCATCACATCGGAGACGACGGCGGCGGTGCTCGTCACCTTCTTCTTCGTGACCACCTTCGAGGAGCTGTGGCTCGCCCTGCTGCTCGCCGCGGTGACGATGACCGCGGTGTCGTTCGTGCTGGTGGGCTCCAGCCCGCGCAGCGTCGGCCGCGCCCACTCCCGCACAGTGCTCAAGCTCAGCGCACCGGTCGTGCACGGCGCCCGCGTGTTCCTCGGGCCGATCGCGAGCGCCCTGGTCGCACTCGGCAACCGGGTGACCCCCGGCAGGGCGCGCGGCGCGACGTTCACCTCCGAGGAGCAGCTGCTCAGCATGGTCGACGAGGCCACCGAGCTCGACGTGCTCGAGGAGGACGACCGCGAGTTGATCCACTCCATCTTCGAGTTCAACGAGACCGTCGTCCGCGAGGTGATGGTGCCGCGCACGGACATGGCGACCATCGACCGGACGGCCACTGTGAGCGCCGCGATGGGGATCTTCCTCTCCCGCGGCTACTCCCGTCTGCCCGTCACCGAGGACGACGATCCCGACGACATCGTCGGGATCCTGTACCTGCGCGACCTCGCGCGACTGCTCCACGAGGGCGGCGACGAGGGGGAGCGGCAGCCTGTGGGACCGCTCCTGCGCCCGGCACTGTTCGTCCCCGAATCCAAGAAGGCGGATGCGATGCTCCGGCAGATGCAGGTCGAGTCGAACCACATCGCGATGGTGGTCGACGAGTACGGCGGCATCGCCGGCCTCGTCACGCTGGAGGACCTGATCGAGGAGCTCGTGGGCGAGATCTCCGACGAGTACGACAGGGAGAACGGCGACGTGGAGCGGCTCCGCGACGGCGTGTTCCGGGTGAGCGCCCGGCTCCCGATCGACGAGCTCGGCGACCTGTTCGAGATGGAGCTCGAGGACGAGGATGTGGACTCCGTCGGCGGGCTGCTCACCAAGGCGCTCGGCCGCCTCCCGGTCCGGGGCTCGACGGCGAAGGTGTCCGGACTGCTGCTGACGGCGGAGCGCACGGACGGTCGCCGTCGACGGCTGAGCGCCGTCCGCGTCGAACGCGACCCTGACGCGCCGGTGGACACCGAGAGCGCCGACTCCCGCCGCGCGGAGTCCGAGGTGACCCGATGACCGCGCATCGCGCCGGCTTCGTCTCGTTCGTCGGCAGGCCGAACGTGGGCAAGTCCACCCTCACCAACGCCCTCGTCGGCGAGAAGGTGGCGATCACCTCCTCCAAGCCGCAGACCACGCGACGCGCGATCCGCGGCATCGTCCACACGCCCGAGGGGCAGCTGATCCTCGTCGACACCCCCGGCGTGCACCGTCCGCGCACGCTGCTGGGCGAGCGGCTCAACGACCTGGTGTCCGCGACCCTCGGCGACGTCGACGTTATCGCCATGTGCTTCCCGGCCGGCGACCCGATCGGGCCGGGGGACAAGTTCATCGCGAACTCCCTCGACGACTACCCGAACGCGAAGCTCGTCGCCGTGATCACCAAGGTGGACGCCGTGCCGCGCGAGCGGGTCGGCGACCAGCTGCTCGCCGTGTCCCAGCTGCGGGAGTGGGAGGCGCTCGTCCCCGTGTCGGCGACGGACGGCATCCAGCTCGACGTGCTCGTCCGGGAGCTGCTCGCCCTCATGCCGGAGTCGCCGCCGCTGTACGGCGAGGACGCGACGACCGACGAGACGCAGACCGACCGCATCGCGGAGCTGATCCGCGAGGCCGCGCTCGAGGGCGTCAGCGACGAGCTGCCGCACTCCATCGCGGTCACGGTGGAGGACATGATCGAGCGGGAGGACAAGGACCTGCTCGAGATCTACGCGAGCCTCTTCGTGGAGCGCGACAGCCAGAAGGGCATCGTGATCGGCAAGGGCGGCAGCCGCCTAGGCGATGTCGGCACGAGGGCCCGCGCCGCCATCGAGCCGCTGGTCGGAAAACCGGTGTACCTGTCGCTGCGGGTGAAGGTCGCCAAGGAGTGGCAGCGCGACCCGAAGCAGCTGGGCCGCCTCGGCTTCTAGTCGCCGAGTTGCCCAGTTCTGCTGGCCATTCGCCGATCCTCGAGCGCCCAACAGGCCGGATTGCCTTCAACAGGCCGAAATGGGCGATAACAGCCTGTTGAAGGCAAGACAGCCTGTTGAGGGCAGGGAAACCGGGCAACTCGGCGCTCCCCGTACGACTCGAGGATGATTTCGGGACGGCGCAGGGATGACGGGAGCCCTGAAACGCCGGGGCCGGCGAGCGCCGGGCCTACCGTGGAGCACATGTTCGAGAAGCTGTCCGACTGGGCGACCCGGGAGAACCTGATCCGCCACAGGTTCCAGCTCGAGATGGCCGCCGGCGTGCTCTACCTGCTGGTCGCGGCCGTCGAGGGTGCGGTGACGGACGGCTTCGGTCTGTTCGCCCTCATCATCCTGGCGGGGGCGATCGTGCTCCACCGGGTGCGTCCCGCCGTCGCCCTCGGCATCGTGACGGTGCTGCCCGCCCTCCTCGTCGTCGTCGGGTCGTCCGGATCGAACCCCACGGTGACCCTGTGGGTGCCGGTTCTCCTCGCGATCTTCGGCGCAGCGGCGTACGGCGCCGATGTGACGCGCTGGCTCGCCCTGCCTGTGGCGATCCTCGGCGGGCTGTTCGTCACCATCAGCAGCGCGTACATGCTCCTGTACTCGGGGCCGGGCCTCGTCCTGTACTTCGTCGCGGTGATGGCGATGTTCCTGCTGCCGTGGATCGCCGGCACTCTGGTGCGCGTCAACCGCCAGCGGCGGCGCGCCCAGACGACGGCCGTGGTGGCGACAGCCGAGCGCGATCAGCTGGAGGTGTCGGTCACGCTGGAGCAGGAGCGCAACAGGGTCGCCCGGGACGTGCACGACATCGTCGCCCACTCGCTGGCCGTGGTCATCGCCCAGGCGGACGGCGCGCGCTACGCGGTGAAGAAGAACCCGGGAGCCGTGGACGAGGCCCTCGAGGCCATCTCCGCGACCGCCCGCGACGCCCTCGTCGACGTCCGCGCGCTCCTCACCGAGCTGCGGCACAGCCAGGAGGCGGGACCGCAGCCCGGCATGGACGACATCGACGCGCTCATCCGCGGCTTCCGCGAGTCGGGCCTCGAGGTGAACTGGTCGTCGTACGGCGTCGGCCAGCCGATGAGTGAGACGACGGGACTCGCCGTCTACCGGATCCTGCAGGAGTCGCTCACCAACGCCCTCCGGCACGGTGCCCGGACCGCGCCCGTGGACATCGAGTTCGACTGGAGCGACACGGCCCTCACCCTCACGGTCACCAACGACCTGCCCGAGGGGGAGCGCCAGGGCAACCCGAGCGGTCACGGCATCCCCGGCATGCGCGAGCGCGCGACCCTGGTGGGCGGCTCCTTCACGACAGGCGACGGCAACAACGGCAGATTCCGGATCCGCGCGGCGCTGCCCGTCGACCGCGGCACCGCCCGCACCCAGCCGATGGCCCGGGCGGTCGCGCCGTGACCGGGGGAGAGGCCCCGGTCGCCCTCCTCAGCGACATCATGATCGTGCAGCCTGTCGTGCTCGTCGAGGTCCCGGCGCAGGCCGGGCCACTCGCGACGGCGGTGCCCCGATGGTGATCCACGTCGCGCTGGTCGACGACCAGCCGCTGTTCCGCTCCGGCCTTCGCATGCTCATCGACTCGCAGGACGACCTCGACGTGGTGGGCGAGGCGGGGGACGGCGCCGCCGCCGTGCCGCTGGTCGAGACGGCGAAGCCGGACGTGGTCCTGATGGACATCCGGATGCCGAACGTCGACGGCATCGCCGCGACGGAGCGGATCATGGCCGAGGCGGAGCGCGCCCGACGCACCCCGCCGCGCATCCTCGTCCTCACCACCTTCGACCTGGACGAGGGCGCCGCCCGGGCCATCCGGGCCGGGGCGAGCGGCTTCGTGCTGAAGGATGCCGAGCCGGAGTTCCTGCTGGCCGCGATCCGCACGGTGCACGCCGGCACCGCGGTGATCGCACCGTCGGCCACGCGGGAGCTGTTCGAGCACTTCGGCGGCCGGGCCTCCCCGGGCGCCGCGGACGGCCACCTGGGCACTCTGAGCGATCGGGAGCGGGAGATCTTCCTGCTCGCCGCACGCGGCTTGTCGAACTCGGAGATTGCGAGCGCCGAATACGTCAGCGAGGCGACGGTGAAGACCCACATCTCTCGCATCCTCGCGAAGCTCGCGCTCCGCGACAGGGTCCAGCTCGTCGTCTTCGCGCACGAGAACCGCCTGCTCGGCTGACCGGCCTCCTCCCGCGCCTCCGCCGAGCTGCGGATCGGTGCTTCCTCGTCCGTGCGGGTGCTAGCCTGTCGGGATGCTTCTCGGTGGCCTCCTCCTTAGCCGCCGCGACGGGTCCTAACTTCCCAGGCCCTCCCCGTCGCGGAGTCTTCGCAGCGCCTGGTCAGCCGACCCGCCAAGGAGAGAACCCGTGAAGAACACCCAGAAGCCCACGTCGATGCCCGTGCATCGCTACCGGCCGTACGCCGAGCAGTTCCGCGTCGAGCTGCCGGACCGCACCTGGCCGAGCAAGACCATCACCGCAGCGCCCCGCTGGTGCGCCGTCGACCTGCGCGACGGCAACCAGGCGCTCATCGACCCGATGAGCCCCGAGCGCAAGCGCATCATGTTCGACCTCCTCGTCCGGATGGGCTACAAGGAGATCGAGGTCGGCTTCCCGTCGGCGAGCCAGACCGACTTCGACTTCGTCCGGCACCTGATCGAGGACGACGCGATCCCAGACGACGTCACCATCCAGGTGCTGACGCAGGCGCGCGAGCACCTCATCCGCCGCACCTACGAGTCCCTCGTCGGCGCCAAGCAGGCGATCGTGCACCTGTACAACTCGACGAGCGTCCTGCAGCGCGACGTCGTGTTCCGCACCGGCAAGCAGGGCATCATCGACATCGCGCTGGAGGGCGCGCGGCTGTGCCGGCAGATGGAGTCGCTCGTGCCCGGCACCGACATCTACTACGAGTACTCGCCGGAGAGCTACACGGGCACCGAGCTCGAGTTCGCGGTGGACGTGTGCAACCAGGTGCTCGAGATCTTCGAGCCCACGCGCGACCGCAAGGTGATCATCAACCTGCCCGCGACCGTCGAGATGGCGACCCCGAACGTCTACGCCGACTCGATCGAGTGGATGAGCCGGCACCTCGCGCACCGCGAGAACGTGCTGCTGTCCCTGCACCCGCACAACGACCGCGGCACCGCCATCGCCGCCGCGGAACTCGGCTACCTGGCGGGTGCCGACCGCATCGAGGGCTGCCTGTTCGGCAACGGCGAGCGGACCGGCAACGTCGACCTCGTCGCGCTGGGCATCAACCTGTTCACGCAGGGCATCGACCCGCAGATCGACTTCTCCGACCTCGACGGCATCCGCCGGACGGCTGAGCACTGCAACCAGCTGCGCGTGCCGGAGCGGAGCCCGTGGGCGGGAGACCTCGTCTACACCGCGTTCAGCGGCAGCCACCAGGACGCGATCAAGAAGGGCTTCGAGGCGATGGCCGTCGAGGCGAAGGCGCAGGGCAAGGACGTGGACGAGCTCGAATGGGCGGTCCCGTACCTGCCCGTCGACCCGAAGGACCTGGGCCGCAGCTACGAGGCCGTCATCCGGGTCAACTCGCAGTCCGGCAAGGGCGGGGTCGCCTACCTGCTGAAGGCCGACCACTCGCTCGACCTGCCGCGCCGCCTCCAGATCGAGTTCTCGGGCGTCGTGCAGGCGAAGACGGACGCGGAGGGCGGCGAGGTGACGAGCGAGGAGATCTGGGAGATCTTCCAGGACGAGTACCTGCCCGCGCGGGATCTCGCCGACAAGTGGGGCCGCTTCGAGCTGAAGAGCACGCGCACGGCGAGCGACATGACCGGCGAGGTGACGCTGCAGGCGAAGCTGCGCGTCGGCGACGACGTGGAGGATGTGCAGGGGACCGGCAACGGCCCGATCGCCGCGTTCCTCGACGTGCTGGCCGCCCAGGGAGTGGAGGTCAAGCTCTACGACTACGTGGAGCACGCCCTGTCCGCCTCGGGTGACGCCCTCGCCGCCTCCTACGTGGAGCTCGAGGTGAACGGCCGCCGCCTCTGGGGCGTCGGCATCGACGCCGACAGCAGCACCGCCTCCCTGAAGGCGATCGTGTCGAGCGTCAACCGGTCGATCCGCGCCGAGATCACCGACGCGGTCGACCTCGCCCTCGTCTGACTTGACCACCTCGCCGCGCTAGAAGCGCCCTCGGCGCGGGTGTCGTATTCCCCGCGCCGAGGGCGCTTTCCCTGCGCCGAGGGGTCCGCGAAGCGGGGGATACCGGTCAGGCGGCGGGTCGGCGGCGCAGCGGGCGTGCCTCGGGGAGGCTCCAGCCGAAGCGCACCGCCAGCAGCCGGATGATCGTCGTCGCCGCCACGCACACCGTCGCCGCCAGCTCCACCGGGGTGCCGACGCCCAGCAACACCACGAGCAGCACCGTGCCGACGCCGGCCGCGACGGCGTAGAGCGAGCCGACGTGCATCAGCGCGATCGGCAGGTTGAGGAGCAGGTCGCGGAGGACGGAGCCGCCGACCGCCGAGACGACGCCGACGAAGATCGCCGGCACCTCCGGCAGTCCGAGGGCGAGCGCCTTCGTCGTCCCGATGGCGCCGAACAGTCCGATCGTCAGGGCATCGAGCGCCGCGATCGGGACGTCGAGGCGCGAGAACAGCTGCTGCAGCAGCATGCCGACGAGCGCCGCAACCACCGCGGTCGGCAGGTACCAGTTGGTGAGCAGCGCGACGGGGGTCGTCGAGAGGAAGAGGTCGCGCAGCAGACCGCCGCCGAGCCCCGTCGCCGTGCCGATGATCGCCACGCCGAGCAGGTCCAGCCGGCGGTCGCGGAAGCCGGCGGCGAACATCGCGCCCTGCAGGCTGCCGACCGCGACGGCGGCGAGATCGGCCCAGAGCGGGATGACGAAGGAGGTGCTCACGCGTCCATGATCCCGCCCCGCGGGCGGCCGCTCGCGCAGCGCCGCCTCCTGCTCCGTGGCGGGACTGGGAACGATCCCCGGCCGACACGCCCGCGATCCGCGTCGTCCGCTGGAAGTGAACAATGGGTCAAGTCCCTTTGCGCGTCGTTTGCAGTTACTGCACTCTGTGGTTATGACCCTCATGACCTCGACCCTCGACTCGGTGATCGTGATCTGGCATGTCGCCGTGAACAACGCGGACGCGGATACCGCCGCGGCCGCGTGCACCGAGGATGTGGAGGTCACCAGTCCCGAAGGCTCCATCAGCGGGCGCGAGGAGCTGGCCGAGTGGGTCACCTCCGCGGGCATCAAGCTGATGCCGAAGGAGGCGTACGACGTACCCGGTGGCATCGTGGTGGCCCAGGAGGTCACGTGGCCGGGCCGCCCGGACTTCGACCCCACGTCCCCGCCGACCCGCTACTTCACCGCGTTCGGCCTGCGCGACGGCTCCATCAGCGCGATCCGCCGCTTCTCCAGCCTGGAGGAGGCACGGGCCACACCCGTCGCCGCGTGACGGATCCGCGCGGTCTCCGCGGTTCTCCGGGCGCTGATAGCCTGGCGCCGGAAACCGCGAGGGGGACACCGGATGGATCCGCGTCAGGCGAGGTCGCGTGAAGCGCTCGAGACTGCGATCCTGACGCTCGCCCGGGAGCACCGGCTGGAGGCGATCACCGCCTCCGAGGTCGCTTCCGCCGCAGGAGTCAGCCGGCCCACGTTCTACGCCCATGCCAAGTCGCCCGCCGATCTGCTCGGCCAGGTGATGGGCCGCACGCTGCGAGGGCTGGTCGAGGACGTCCGGGCGCGCACGCCCGAAGGGCAGGGCATCGTCGAAGCCGAGCGCGCGCTCGTCGCCCACGTGCGGGAGTACGCGGACATCTACCGCCGGAACCTGCCCGGCCGGCTGCCGGGCGGCCTGCGCGACGTCCTGATCGACCATCTGGAGGCGAGCCTCCGCGACTTCCTGGCCCGCCATCCCGAGGTCATGCCGGACCCGGTCCGGGATGGCCTGCGCGAGCGGGAGGCGGCGATGTACGCCGCGATCTGCGCGTCCGGCGTGGTCGCCGGCCTTGAGGCGTGGCTTGCGGGGCCCGACCTGCGCGACGAGGAGTGGGCGGTCCGCGTCATCCTCGAGGGCACGGTCTCGTGGTGGCGGACCGGCGCAGCCGTCTGACGGGAACTCGCACGGCGCCTCGCGCCTCGACTGTGCCCGGTCGGCGGTTCGCCGACGTACGGCCGCGTCAGAAGCCGGCGAGGAAGGTGTCGAGGATGGTGGACAGCGCCGCCTCGTCCTCGGGCGTTGCCAGCACGGCCGTGACGGCGATGACGTGGCTGTTGGCGCTGTCGGCAGCCGCCACGACGACGAAGGCCGAGGTCGTGCCGCCGCAGTCCGTGTAGTACTCGAACTGCCCCGTGTAGACGGGATCGGTGTACTCGGCGGCATTGTCGAGCGTGCAGGACTCGGCGGCGGATCCCCGGAACTCGTTCAGAACGTCCTGGACTCCGTAGCTCGCCGCGGCCGTCTGGGAGGCGAAGACGTCCATGCCGCCCGCCGTCCAGCCCTCGTAGAACGCGCCCAGGTCTGAACTGGCGGCGACGCCTTCCCAGACGTCCCCGGTTGCACTGGTGAAGGGTGCGCCGTCGACATCCCCCCATCGGGCCGGGACGTCGACGGAGACTTGGCCGGAGTCGCTCGAGACGGTGCTGAACGGCTCCGTGCTCCCGCTCCCGCCCTCGTCGCCCGTGGAGCCGGGCACGGTGAACACCGCCAGTTCCGTGCCGTTGAATTCGCCGGTGTAGTACGAGTCGTCCGACGGGCGGTACACGTCGACGCTGATCACGGCGTCCGTGCCTTTGGTCCGCAGGACGTCGCAGTACTCCGCCAGGGTGCCCTCGGTCGCGAGGGTCACTCCTTCCATGCTGAGCAGCACGTCGCCGGGCTGCACGCCGATGGCGTCCGCCGCTCCGCCGGAGGTCACCGAGTTGACCCAGATGCCTTGGGCGAGGCCGTCATCCGTCGGCGGCAGCGCCATGGCGTTGACCCCGAGCGAGAGGGGATTCTCCCCGCTCGTGAGGTCCTCGAGCACCGCCTGCACCTCGCTGGCGGCGATGGCGTAGTTCTGATCGAGCTCGTCGTTGCCCGCGTAGTTGACCCCGACCACTGTGCCATCCGGGGCGACCAGGGGGCCTCCCGAGTTGCCGCCGCGGATCTTCGCGTCGTGCTCGATGACGGAGTCGATGGAGGACCAGTCGGATTCCCCGTCCGCCTCCGCCTTGGAGACGATCCCCTTGGTCATCGTGAACTCGGGATCGCCGAGCGGGAAGCCCGCCGCGTAGACCTCGTCGGCGGTCTCGGGCGCAGCTGTGTGCCAGGCGAGGAAGGGGTAATCCTTCCCGGTGAGCTGGATGACGGCCAGGTCGAGGCATTCCGACGACCCGAGCACTTTGGCGTTCACCTCGTCGGACGTGTCCCCGCCGACCCACACGGACAGCAGGCCGGCCCCGGCGACCACATGGTTGTTCGTGACCGCGATGCCGTCCTTGCTGATGATGAAGCCGGATCCGAGCCCCGCCGATTCGTAGGCGTTGCCGTCTTCCGGCGAGGCGAAGGTTCCCTGGGCCTCGATCTGGATGGTCGCCGACTGGACCTCCTTGAACACCACGGCGCCGCCTGTCGAGCTCGTCCCGGCCGTCATGCCGCAGCCGGCGAGGAGGGTTGCCCCCGCGGCAAGGGCGGCGGCGGGAACGACGGCGCGGCGGGGACGGGAACGGCGCATCTACGGCTCTCCTTCGAGGCGCTTGCACGGGCTCGGGACAGCCCTCTGGCCGAACCATAGCGCCGCGCGGGGTCAGCGGTCGATAGGGACCGAGTCGCGTCGCCGTCGGGGTCCGGAGCCGGCCGGCGCGAGATACTGGAGGGGTGCCGGTCTACCGCGATGAAGCAGTCGTGCTTCGCACCCACAAGCTGGGCGAAGCCGACCGCATCGTCACGATGCTCTCGCGCAACCACGGCAAGATCCGCGCCGTCGCGAAGGGCGTCCGCCGCACCTCGTCGAAGTTCGGCGCCCGGCTGGAGCCGTTCATGGTCGTCGACGTGCAGCTGTACGAGGGCCGCAGCCTCGACGTGATCACCCAGGCGGAGTCTCTCGCCTCCTACGGCGCCGCGATCGCCGAGGACTACGCGGCCTACACCGCCGCCAATGTGATGGTGGAGACCGCCGACAAGCTGGTGGAGGGGGAGCGCTCGCTGCAGCAGTACCTGCTGCTCCTCGGAGCGCTTCGCTCCCTGTCGAAGGGCGAGCACGGCCCCGGCCTCACCCTCGACTCCTATCTCCTTCGCGCCCTGTCGATCGCAGGCTGG
This sequence comes from Naasia sp., assembly GCA_036563405.1. Classification (GTDB taxonomy): domain Bacteria; phylum Actinomycetota; class Actinomycetes; order Actinomycetales; family Microbacteriaceae; genus Naasia. The sequence continues at coordinate 10,890 of DATCMN010000564.1, forward strand.
GCGCCCACCTTCTCCGACTGCGCGGTGACCGGCGCACCCGGTCCGCACACGGCCTTCGTCGTCCAGCTCGGCGGGGTGGTCGCCGATGCCGCCGCGCCGCCGGGAGCCCCCCGCCTCCAGCCGGCGGTGCTGTCGCTGCTCGGCTCGCTTCTCGCCGGCGAGTGGGAGGCGGTGGAGGCCGCGGACGAGCGGTCGCGGGCGCAGGCG
>DATCMN010000565.1:0-4895 GCA_036563405.1 Naasia sp.
CGCATTCGGCATCCTCGACGACGAGACCGACGAGCTCGTGGTCCTCGCCGGGGACCCGATGTTCGCCGGCTACGAGACGACGGGGGAGCGGGTCGCCCTCTCCGAGGCGAAGCTGCTGGCGCCCGTCATCCCGAGGTCCAAGGTGATCTCGGTCGCCCTCAACTACCCGATCACCGTCGACGGGCTGGAGCAGCCCACGCGGACCGAGCCGCTCCTCGTCCTCAAGCCGAACACGAGTGTCATCGGGCCGAACGACGCCATCCGGCTCCCGGAGGTGGAGGGGCGGATCGTGCACGAGGGCGAGCTCGCGATCGTGATCGGCCGGATCGCCAAGCAGGTGACCCGGGAGCGCGCCCTCGAGGCGGTCTTCGGCTACACGGTCGCCAACGACGTGACGGCGCTCGACCTCATGCTCGCCGACGGCCAGTGGTCGCGGGCGAAGGGCTACGACACCTTCTGCCCGGTGGGTCCCGTGATCGAGACCGAGCTGGATCCGGCGGAGCTCGCGATCCGCACCCGCGTCGACGGCGAGGAGCGCGAGGGCGGCAACACCCGGGACATGCTCTTCGGCATCGCGGACATCATCGTCGCCGCGTCCGACGTGTGGACCCTGCTCCCCGGCGACCTGATCCTCACAGGAGCGCCCGCCTTCGGTGAACTCGCGCCCGGCCAGCGCGTCGAGATCAGCGTCGAGGGCATCGGCACGCTGAAGAACCCGGTCCGCGCCCGCGACTGACGCGCGTGCTGCCCGTCTACCGGGCGACGGCCTTCGACGCGCCCCTGCTCTCCGGGCCCGCGAGCTTCTGCGCGATCGCGATCGGGATGATGGACACCAGGATCAGCACCACCGCGACCACGTTGACGACGGGGGCCTGGTTCGGGCGGAACAGGTTGTTGAGGATCCAGATCGGCAGGGTCTCCACGCCGGTACCCGCCGTGAACGTGGTGACGATGATCTCGTCGAAGCTCAGCGCGAATGCGAGCAGACCGCCCGCGAGCAGCGCCGAGCGCAGCTGCGGGAAGGTGACCAGGCGGAAGGTCGTCCAGACGCCGGCGCCCAGGTCGTAGGACGCCTCCTCCAGCCGGGTGCCGGTGCGCCGCAGGCGGGCCAGAACGTTGTTGAAGACGGTCACGATGCAGAAGGTGGCGTGCGCCACGATCAGGGTGCCGAGCGACAGGTTCACGCCCACGATGGTGCGGAAGAAGTTGTTGAGCGCGATGCCCGTGATGATGCCCGGCAGCGCGATCGGCAGGATGACGAGCAGGTTGACAGTGTCCCGCCCGAAGAACTCGTAGCGCTGCAGGGCGAGCGAGATGAGGGTGCCGAGCACCAGGGACACGGCGGTCGCGGCGAGGGCGACGAGCACGCTGGTGCCCACTGCGTCGATCGCGCCCTGACTGCGGGCCGCCCGTTCCCACCACTCGAGGGTGAACCCGGGCGGCGGCCACGCGAAGGTCTGGCTCGTGCTGAACGAGTTGAGGACCACGACGAGGAGCGGCACGTAGACGATCGCCAGCACGACGCCGGTGAGGACGGCGAGCACTGCCTTCGCGGAGCGGCTGAGTCTCATCTGTCCTTCAGAGGTTGTCGAGGGCGCCGGTGCGGCGCACGGCGGCGAGGTAGACCATGATGATCGCGATCGGGATGAGCGCGGCCGCGGCGGCGAGCGGCAGGTTGTTGGCCGTCCCCACGTTCGTGTAGACGAGGTTGCCGAGCATCTGGTTCGCGCCTCCCACGATCGAGACGGCGATGTAGTCGCCGAGGGTGAGCGAGAAGCTGAAGATCGAGCCGGCGATGATGGCCGGGTACAGCAGCGGCAGCACCACAGAGCGGACCGTGCGCCAGGGGCGTGCGCCCAGGTCGCTGGACGCGTCGAGCAGCGAGTCGGGCACCCGCTCGAGCCCCGCGTAGATCGGCAGGATCACATACGGCAGCCACAGGTAGGACAAGGTGATGACCGTGGCGGGGATGCCGTAGCCGGGAGAGGAACCGCCCACCGGCTCGACCAGCCACGCGAACAGGCCCTCCGGTGAGAGCACCGTGCGCCAGGCGTACGCCTTCACCAGGTAGCTGGCCCACAGCGGGGTGAGCACAGCTACGACGAGCGCCCTCTGCAACCGCGGCCCCGCCACCTTCGCCATGAAGAAGGCGATGGGGAGCGCCAGCACGATGTCGATGGCGGTGACGAGCAGCGCGATGCCGATGGTCCGCAGGGTGACCGACTGGTACACCGACGCGGTGAGCACCGTCACGATGTTGTCGAGGGTCCAGTCGATGCGGACCTCGCCGGTGAAGCTGTCCACCGTCCAGAACGCGGTGATGAGCAGCGCGGCGAGGGCGACGATGTAGACCACCCCGAGCCAGAACAGCGGCGCGGCGAGCAGCAGAGCCAGGCGGACCCGGGCGTGCTCGTACAGGTACGCCGACACTCCCCGGCGGCGCGGGGCGGCGCCCGTCGTGGTGGTCGCGGTCAACGCGGTCTCCTTCCGACTACAGAGGGACGGGTGGGGCCGGCGACCGGCCCCACCCGCTCGGGGGCGGTCAGCCCTTGATCTCCTGCCAGGCCGCAGTCCACTGCGCGTAGTCGGTGCACTCGACGTCGGTGCGGCCGTCCAGGCACTCGGCGATCGGCGTCGACCAGTACCAGATCTGCGACGCGTAGTCCTCGTCGCCCGCGTGGTACGCCTCGCAGTCATCGCGGAAGTCGCACGCCTCCTGGCTGGAGGGCGCCTCACCGAAGTAGGCGGTCGCAGTGGCGTTCGCCTCGGGGCTCGCGATGTAGTCGAGCCACGCGTAGGCGCAGTTCGGCGCCTCCGCGTCGGATGCGATCATCCAGGTGTCGGACCAGCCGGTAGCGCCCTCCTCGGGAAGGACCACATCGGTGTTGCCCGAGGTGATGGAGTTCTGGATGACCTGCCACGTGGTGCCGACCACCGAGGTGCCCGACTCGAAGGCCTGGATCTCCTTCAGGTAGTCGCCCCAGTACTCGCTCACGTGCGGGCGCTGCTGCTTGAGCAGATCCACGGCGGCGGCGAGCTGCTCCTCGTCGAGCGCGTACGGGTTCTCGATTCCGAGCTCCGGCTGATGGGTCATCAGGTACAGGGCTGCGTCGGCGATGTAGATCGGGCTGTCGTAGGCCGTGACCTTCCCGCTGAACTCGGAGGCGCGGTCGAACACCACATCCCAGGAGGTCGGTGCGGGGTCGACGACGTCCGTGTTGTACATCAGGAGGTTGGCGCCGTAGCCGTGCGGCACACCGTAGGGCTGCCCGTCGACGCTGTTCCACTCCTTGTCCTTCAAGAAGTCGTAGACGTTCTCGTAGTTGGGGATCAAGTCGGTGTTGACCGGGGCGACCAGGTCGGAGGCGACCAGGCGGAGCGTGAGGTCGCCCGACGCGGCGACGACGTCGTAGCCGCCCGACTTCATCAGGTTGAGGGCCTCGTCGGAGGTGCCATAGCTCTTGCTCGTCACCTCACAGCCGGTCTGCTCCTCGAACGGGGTGACCCAGTCGACGTCGGGGTCGTTGCTGCCGTCCTCGACGTAGCCCGGCCAGGCGAGGATCGACACCGCGCCCTCGAACTCTCCGAGCTCATCGGTCGGGGCCTCGGATGCCCCTCCTCCGGCTCCGCCCGAGCCGCCGCCGGCCGTGCCGCACGCGGCGAGTGTGGCGATGGAGACGATCGCGAGGCCGGTCAGGGCTGCGGATCGACGGAAGTTCAGCCTTCTCATCAGCGTCCTTCTCTCTTGTGTGTGGTGGGGTGGTGCACGCCGGGCGGGGCCCGGTGGTCAGGGAACGGGGACGGCTGCCGGCGTGTCAGCGACGTCGAGGGGGATCACGGCGCTCTCGCTCCACTGGGCTACGACGCGGCTGCCGCGGAGGTCGGCGTCGCTCGCGCCGTCCCGGGCGAGGGTGCGCTCGAGCACCGTGAGCTGTGGTCCTGCGTCGAGGTCGACGATGACCCGGCGCCCGGTGCCGAGGTAGATCACCTCTGCGACGGTGCCCGAGGCCGCCGCATCCGTGCCGGTGGGCGTCTCGGACAGCGTGATGCGCTCGGGGCGGACGGAGAACGTGCCCGTCCGCCCGACAAGCTCCTCGGCGACCCGGCCCTCGAAGATGTTGGAGGTGCCGACGAAGGTGGCGACGAAGCGAGACCGCGGGCGCTCGTAGATCTCAGCGGGGGTGCCCAGCTGCTCGATGCGCCCCTCGTTGAACACTGCGACCCTGTCGCTCAGGGTGAGCGCCTCCTCCTGGTCGTGCGTGACGAAGATGAAGGTGATGCCCAGCGAGCGCTGCAGCTGCTTGAGCTCCACCTGCATCTGCTCCCGCAGCTTCAGGTCGAGCGCGCCGAGCGGCTCGTCGAGCAGCAGCACCTTGGGCCGCAGCACAGTGGCCCGGGCCAGCGCGACGCGCTGCCGCTGCCCGCCGGACAGCGCGGAGGGCCGGCGGTCGCCGTATCCGCCGAGGCGCACGCCGTCGAGGGCCGCCTGGGCCCGCTCGGTGCGCTCGCGCTTGCCGACTCCGCGGACACGCAGTCCGTAGGCGACGTTCTCGAGGACATCGAGGTGCGGGAAGAGCGCGTAGTCCTGGAACACCGTGTTGACGTCGCGGTCGAAGGGCGCCCGGGTCGTCACGTCGTCACCGAAGAGCTCGATGGTTCCCGCCGACGGCTGCTCGAACCCGGCGATGAGGCGGAGCACCGTCGTCTTACCGGAGCCCGACGGGCCGAGCATCGAGAAGAACTCGCCCTCGGCGATCTCGAGGTCGACTCCGTCGACGGCGGCGACCGCGCCGAAGTCTTTGCGCAGGCCGCTCAGGCGGATCGCCGGCGTGCTCATCGGGTCCCGGTGCGGAGGGAGCGGAGGGTCATGGACATATATTCATATGGAAGTAGAT
>DATCMN010000566.1:0-4102 GCA_036563405.1 Naasia sp.
ACGTTCCTCGGCATCCTTCCGGATGACGCGACCGTCTTGCCGACCCATTCGGCGGACGAGTCTACCGGCCGGACACCCGCCGTTTCCCCCGCCGACGGCCGGGAGGGTCCACAATGAGCGCGTGAGCAGACCTCCGGCACCCCTCGAATTCAGTGGACGGGCGACAGGCGTGGTCGGTGCGGTCATGCTGCTCGCCGCACTTCCCGGCCTCCTCGCGTCCACCGCGGGCTGGATGGCGGGAGCCGGCGACAGCCTCATCCCCGGCGTGGTGGGCGGCGTCCCCCTGCTGTTCGTGGCGGGAGGCGTCTGGCTCGGGTCCGCCGCCATCGTGGTCGTGTTCCTGCTCGCCGCCCTGCTGCCCGATGTGCCGGTGCGCCGACGCCGGGCGAGCATCGCCGCGGTGGCCTCGGTGCTCCTGCTCAACCCCTACCTGGACTACCGGCTCCTCGTCTCCGACTCCGGCGACGGCTACGGGATGGGAACTCTCTTCTCCCTCGGCGTGGTGCTCGCCGGCTGCTTCCTGCTGGTCGGGGCGACGAAGCCCCGAACGGAGGGTTCCGCCATTCCGGCGGTCCCCGTCGCGGCGGGCTCCTCGCCGCACACCGGCGGGTGACCGTGCTCACCAGTGGAGCCGCTCCACGGGTGTTCGCGTGGACCGGCCTCGCGCTGGTCCTCGCCGGCATCACCGCGGCTCTGGTCGCCCTCGTGTCCTGGTGGCCGTGCGTCGAAGGCCGCGCTCAGCAGTGCCTGGACCTCCAGTACGTCGCGAACCCCACCCTCGACCCGGTGGTCCACCTCTGGTTCGTGGCGCTGCCGGTCACCCTGGTGATGTTCCTCGTCGGCATCTGGGCCTCCACCCGGCAAGCACTCCGCTGGGCGGGGATCCTCGCGGTCCTCGCCGTCGCCGTCCTCAACATCCTCACGGACTACGTGCTGACAGTCGGCGGCTCCGCGGACTCCGGCCCGGGCTTCGGCATCCCCATGTCCGTCGGCGTTGCGCTCGCGGGCGTCGCCCTCCTCGTCGGCGGACTGCGCGCGCGCAGCGAGTGGCGCCGAGAGACGCGCGCTCTTCCTGCGGCCGAAGGAACCGCCTAGAGCCCGGACTCCTCGGTGCGGACGAGGATGCAGCCGCTCTCCGGGTCGAGGACGACGACGTCGGCGGGGGTGCTGCGGATCGTCGCCAGGTCGGAGCCGGTGAGCGCCACGTTGCTGCCGCCGGAGACGCCGCGCCGGAGCAGGGCGGCGCCGATCCCGTAGCGGGAGCGCTGCTTCTCGTACAGGGCGACGAGATCTTCCGGCAGGGTGGCGACGAGGGCCGCCCGCCGGGCGACGACGTCGGCCTCCTCCGCGTCGAGAGTCGCGACGGCGGCGTCCCGGTCTGCGGTCAGCGCCGCTTGGCGGTCGGCGAGGACCGTGCGCTCCGTCTCCAGGCCGGCGAGCACCGCCTCCTGCTCCTCGACCCGCTCCATGACGCCGAGCTGCATGTCCTCCAGGTCACTCTGCCGGCGGTTGAGCGACGCGATCTCATGCTCGAGCCCCTGCGCATCCTTGCTGGACGCCGTGCTCTGCAGGCGGGCGCTGTCTCGCGCGAGGCGGGTGGTGACGACCGCCACGTCCGATTCGATGCGCCTCAGTTCGGTGCGGAGATCGTCGAGCGTGCCGCTCTCGCCCGCGGTGCGGCGCCGCAGGGTGTCGAGCGCACTCGCGATCTGCGCGAGCTCCGCCGTCTGGGGCAGGGTCCGCTTGGCGTGGGCGATCTGCTGCGTCCGGGTGTCGAGAGCCTGCAGGTCGAGGAGTCGGGCCTGGTCCTGGGGGTCTGCGCGCACCGTCACGGTCCCAGCGTAGCGATCAGGCCGTGCGCCCCTCCTGCCGGCGGAGCGCTGCGCGGCCGGTGAAGGCGGGCGCGACCAGGCCGGCGAGCAGCGCGAGGAGCACGCCGAGGTCGGCCTGCGGCAGGGCGGCGTCGCCGTCGAAGCCGAGCAGGGTCCAGATCCAGCCGGCGAACGGCGCGTACGGGCCGCTGCCGAGCAGGCCGATGCCGAGGACGGTCGCCGCGAGCAGCACCGCGAGGTTCGGCCACCGGACGTCCGGGTAGCGGCCGCCCCGCTGCAGCAGGTCGGGAGGCGACAGCGGACGGGTGCGAAGGAACAGCTCCGTGGAGATGACCCCGGTCCACGCCGCCACCGGTACCGCCGCCACAGGCACCAGGTCGGTCAGCAGCCGGCCGACGTCCGTGTTCGCGGCGAGCAGCACCATGGCGAAGGCGCCGCCCAGCGCCGCCGCGAGCACCGTCGTGAATCGGCGGTCGAGCGGTACGTTCGCGGCGGGGAAGGTCAGGCCCGTCGAGTAGAGGACGGTGGCCAGGGCGGCCACCAAGCCGAGGACGAGCGAGAGCAGCAGGGGCGCGAGGTACCAGTCGGGAAGGATGCCGGCGAGGGCGGCGATGGGGTCCGCCCGCAGGTCCTCCGCCAGGCTCGGCGAGGAGGCGGCGAGGAGGGCGCCCCAGCCGATCAGCAGCAGGGCGGGCGCTGCCGCTCCGTAGGCCGCGAAGGCGATGGTCTGGCCGCCGGACGAGGTCGGCTGCTGGTAGCGGGCGAGCTCCCCTCCGATGGCCGTCCACGCGACGGCGAGCAGGCCGAAGACCCCGATGATCCCCCCGACCATGGCGAGCAGCGATCCGTCCGCGGTCGCCAGCGCGACCGGCAGGTCGATCGCCGAGCCCGAGGAGAGCACCGCGACGCCGACCACGAGCAGGGAGACGCCGCTGAGCAGCAGGTGCACCCAGGCGAGCAGCCCGTGGCCGAACACGGCGATGACGCAGGCCACCGCGGAGATGACGACGACGACGACGATCTCCACCAGCAGCGGGGCGACGGCGTCGCCCAGGCCGGCGAGACCCACGAGCCGGCCGGCCGTGCCGGCGATCAGCCAGGCGAGGACCGCGGCCCAGGCGACCCGCAGCAGGAGCAGCATCACGGTGGGTACAAGATTGCCGACCAGCCCGAAGCTGGCCCGGGACACGACAGCGGCGGGCTGGCCCGACCGCTTCACCGCGAGCACGTTGGCACCGAGCGGGATGCAGGCGAGCACGATGCCGAGCACCGCGGCGACGAGCGACTGACGGAGGCTCAGCCCCAGCCCGATGAGCGTGGCGCCGACGGCCACCGTCAGAGCCGACGTGTTGGGCGCGAACCACAGCCAGAACTGGGCGACCGGACGACGCAGCCGCCGATCGACAGGAGAGGGATGCAGCCCCGCCGGCTCGAGCAGGAACGGGCTCGGCAGCTTCGGGTCCGCCACCGACAGCGCCACGGTCTTCGGTGGAGCCACCGCGTCGTCGAGATCCGGAAGGACGGGGACGGCACCTGTGCCGCCCGTGGTAGACGACCGGGGGGCGGCCGGGATGGCGACGGACTCGAGGGCCAGGGGTCCGGGCACCGCCGCGTAGTCGTCGATGTCGTCGTCGAAGTCGCGGTCGAGCGACGACGTGATCACGGGCAGCGATCCGGTGTTGAGGACGCCCTCGTCGAGGGTGAGCGGATCGATCGCGTCGGGGTGCAGCGGCGCGATCTCCTCGGCCTCCTGCGACGCCGCTGGTTCCGGCTCCTCCGCCGCGGGAGCTGCGGGCGGCAGGAACGCGGCCGACGAGGACGCGGGCATCGGCCCGGGCTGGACGAGCACGGGACCGGTCACCCCGGCGTCGAAGGCGGGGGCGGGCTGGGGCTCCGGAGCAGGATGGTCGTCCTCCTCCACGAGCTCGGCGTCGATGACCTCCGCGGACGGGTGGAGGTCCACGGCTACCGCGAAGAGGTCCGGTTCGGCGGGCAGGGGCGGCGCGAAGGCTCCCGCCGACGCACCCTCCGACGGGCCGACCCCGCTCTGCTCCGGGTGTCCCGGCTCGGGAGGGGGTGCGAACGCCGGCTCGTGACTCGCGGCCGGGATGATGGGCGGGAACGGCGCCGGGTCGAGCCGGGGCTCCGGCGCCGCTGCCTCGCCGGCTGAGCCGGTGCGTGCGGCATGGGCTCCCGTCGGCTCCGGTGCGTCGGCCAGGTGCTTGAGGGACTCCTCCCACTCCCGGTAGGTCGCCTCGTCGAGGCGCACG
>DATCMN010000567.1:0-2264 GCA_036563405.1 Naasia sp.
CTCCTCGGCTCGGAGCGGGCCGGCCTCCCGCTGCGGGAAGGGTAACCTCCGCCGCCGACGCTCCATCCGCCTCCTCTGCGACGACGGCCCTGCGACCTGCCCAGATCTAGGGCAACTCGGCGCCCAGTTGCCCGAGAACTGGGCAGGTCAGCGCGGGGAGGCCAGCCCGGGAATCGGGCGGATCGGCGGATTCCCTACACTTGGGGGGTGTCCAAGGTCCTTGCTTCCCTTCCCGTCGGCGAGCGCGTCGGCATCGCCTTCTCCGGTGGCCTCGACACCTCCGTGGCCGTCGCCTGGATGCGCGAGAAGGGCGCGGTGCCCTGCACCTACACGGCGGACCTCGGTCAGCCGGACGAGCCGGACGTCGAGGGCGTCCCGGACCGCGCCGGCCTGTACGGCGCCGAGATCGCCCGGCTCGTCGACTGCCGCACCTCGCTGGTCGAGGAGGGCATCACCGCCATCCAGTGCGGAGCGTTCCACATCCGCTCGGGCGGCAAGACGTACTTCAACACCACTCCCCTGGGCCGGGCAGTCACCGGCACGCTGCTGGTGCGCGCGATGCTCGCCGACGACGTCGACATCTGGGGCGACGGCAGCACGTACAAGGGCAACGACATCGAGCGGTTCTACCGCTACGGGCTCATGGCGAACCCGCGCCTGCGCATCTACAAGCCGTGGCTCGACCGGGAGTTCGTCGCCGAGCTCGGCGGCCGCACCGAGATGAGCGAGTGGCTGCTCGCCCGCGACCTCCCCTACCGCAGCTCGGTGGAGAAGGCGTACTCGACCGACGCCAACATCCTCGGTGCCACCCACGAGGCGAAGGACCTGGAGCGGCTCGACGCGAGCGTGCTCCTCGTCGACCCGATCATGGGCGTGCCGTTCTGGCAGGAGGATGTAGCGATCGCTGCGGAGGACGTGGCTGTCCGCTTCGAGCACGGCCGCCCAGTCGCTCTCAACGGCGTCGACTTCGACGATCCGGTCGCGCTGATGCAGGAGGCGAACGCGATCGGCGGTCGCCACGGGCTCGGGATGAGCGACCAGATCGAGAACCGCATCATCGAGGCGAAGAGCCGCGGCATCTACGAGGCGCCCGGCATGGCGCTCCTGCACATCACCTACGAGCGTCTCCTCAACGCGATCCACAACGAGGACACGATCGCCAACTACCACCTGGAGGGCCGCCGGCTCGGCCGCCTGATGTACGAGGGCCGATGGCTGGACCCTCAGGCGCTGATGCTGCGCGAGTCCATCCAGCGCTGGGTCGCCTCCGCCGTCACCGGCGAGGTCACCCTGCGCCTCCGACGCGGCGACGACTACACGATCCTCAACACGACCGGGCCGGCGCTCAGCTACTCGCCCGACAAGCTCTCCATGGAGCGGGTCGGCGACGCGGCGTTCGCGCCGGAGGACCGCATCGGGCAGCTGACCATGCGCAACCTCGACATCGCCGACTCCCGTGCGCGGCTCGAGCAGTACGCACAGCTCGGGATCGTCGGTGGCGCGACGGCGGCTCTCGTCGGCGCCCTCGAGGAGGGTGAGGCCGCCGCCATCTCGGGCGGAGCCGCCGACAACCAGCGCGTCGACGCGGCGAACGAGGCCGCAGCGTTCGACCTCGGCACCGACTGACGGAGGCGGCTCCGGCCGCCGGCCCTCATCCCGCCGCGTCGGAGCGGTTCTTGACCCCACGGGGGCACCCCCGCGACAACCCCCCGAACAGGGGCCGGGTCCGCGTGTAACGGGGATGCTACGGCGGGTGTGTCGCTGCCGGGCGCGGCTGAGGCGAGGGAGAGGCTTGCTCATCCGCACCGCCTCGCTCCGAGAGGAACAGCCGTGAACAAGCCTGACCCCGTCGTTCCGCCGATCAGCCGGAAGACCGTCCTCCCCGCCGAGCCCGTCTACTGCGGGCAGGTCAACCTCGACGCCGGCGCCTACGCCGTCTGGGTGGACTTCGTCTGGAGCCCCGCGCGCGAGGAGTGGGTCGTCACGCCTCGTCTGCTGGCCCGCCCCACCCTGGACGAGGAGCTCGCCACCCTCGCCGAAGCCGCGGAGTAGCGCAACCCCGTTGTTCCTCCCCCTGCCCGGCGGGACGCTGGTCGGGTGCGGCCGCCGCGCCGCAGGAGGAGCACAGCCATGGGCACCCAGCGGGTAGTCGTCGTCACGGGCGCATCGAGCGGCATCGGCCGCGCCACCGCACTGGCCTTCGCCCGGGCCGGGGACATCCTCCTCCTCGCCGCCCGGCGCGCGGCGGTCCTCGAGGAGCTGGC
>DATCMN010000568.1:0-7442 GCA_036563405.1 Naasia sp.
TCCCGGTGAGCAAGCCGCCGGCCAGCGGGTTGTAGGTGATGTCGGTCAGGCCTAAGTGCTCGCTGCACTCGGCATACTCGGCCTCGACCCGACGACTCACCAGGTTGTACATGGTCTGCGCGATCCGGATGGGCGGGGCACCGGTCGCCTCGGCGATGGCGTTCAGCTCGGTGATCTGCCAGGCCGCGTAGTTGGACTGGCCGACGCGGAGGATCTTGCCCTCGGCGACCAGGTCGCGCAGCACCTCGAGGGTCTCCTCGAACGGTGTCGCCCGGTCCGGTCGGTGCAGATAGTAGATGTCGATGCGATCTGTGCCGAGGCGCCGGAGGCTCCCCTCGACAGCGGCGGTGAGGGCGGCTCGCCCCAGGCCGGTCACCGAAGCGTCCTCCTGATCCACGTGACTTCCGCCCTTGGTCGAGAGCAGGACGCTGTCACGGCGCCCGTGCAGCGCGCGGCCGAGGATGCGCTCGGAATCACCGCCGGCGTAGTTGTTCGACGTGTCGAAAGTGGTGATCCCCGCGTCGACAGCGCGGTCCACCATCCGGATCGCATCGTCCTCCGGAAGCTGCTGACCGAAGGTCATCGTGCCGAGCACGACCTCGCTCAGTTCGACGGTGAGCCCACTCAGCGGGATGGTTCTCATTCGCCCGCCTGATCGTTCGGAAGCTGTTCCATGCCCTAGCGGCTCCTTCGTCGTCGGCAGGACCGATGGTATACAGTGTTCCACGTTCGCTCAACACCGGCGAGGTGGGGCCGAGCGGTCGACGACGACGGAAGGACGATGATGGCCACGCTCTGGGAGAAGGTCTACGGCATCGAAGCCGCGACGACCATCGCCAATTCGATGGGTGACGTCACCGAGATGTACTCGTGGGACGAGATAGAGCAGAAGTTCGGCGGCATCGTCACCGAGCTCCTGCCGCAGCCGGACAAGTGGTCGGAGCTGCCCGTCTTCGGCGCTGTCGCCGGCGACAAGGACCACATCGAGATCCCGCAGGAGTGGGGCTACCCGTGGATCTACAAGCGTCACGATCGACCCCCTGGTCAGAGCGAAGACGGGCACGAGCGCCACCGCCTCATGGTCACCGCGATCATCGAGAAGGGCGGCCGCGTCACCCTCGAAGAGCTGGCGAAGATCTGGCTGCGCGACATCGACCCCGACAACTTCGGCTACCTCCTGGGCCCTCAGGACCAGGCGATCTACTACAGCCTCAAGGCGGGCGTGCCTCCGTGGGACGTCGGACGCTACGCGAGCTTCCCGGGCATGATCGGGACGAGCAAGATGATGATCCCCGTCGGGGTCATCAACGCCGGCAATCCCGACCAGGCCGCTCAGGACGCGCTCGACCTCGGCCGCCTGAAAGACCAGCGTGGCCGACGCGACAACTACGCCAACGAGGTGGCGGCCGCCGTCGCCGCCGGCGTGGCTGTGGCCTTCACCCCCGACGCCACCCCGGCTCTCGTGATCGACACCGCACTCGCACAGCTGCCCGCTCCGGCTCGACGCGAGGTGGAGCAGGCCCTGGAGTGGGCCGGCAAGGTCTCCGACTGGCGCGAACTGCGGCCGATGTTTCAGGAGCGGTATGCCGGGCGCCCCATGTCGAACGCGGTCGAGGTGCTGTCCGGCGCCACCGCCAATTTCCTCCTCGCCGACGGCCACGTCGAGGACGCCATCATCCAGGGCGTCAACATGGGCCGCGACTGCGACTGCCGCGCCTATATCGCCGGCGGCTGGTCGGCGGCGCTGCGGGGGATATCGGAGGTCCCTCAGCGCTGGATCGACACCGTCAGCGAGCAGGTCGTCGACGACCCGTACACCGTCTCGCGCCGGACTCCGGAGGAGAGCGCGCGGGGCCTCTACGACGCCCTGCTCAACGAGCTGGAGTCGAGCCGGAAGCGCGTCGAGTCGATGCTCGCCCTGGCCTAGGCGCCCTCGTTGCCGGCCGCGACTTCCCGCACGCGATCCACCATCAGCTGCTCGCCCATCTCGAGGTGATGGATGAGCTCGGCGCGCGCCGCACCGAAGTCGCGCGCGGCGATGGCATCGGTGATCGCGACATGCTCGTGGAGGGTGGCGTCGACGCGCCCCGCGGCACTCAGCGACAGGAAGTGACGGCCGCGGTCGATGTGGGCCTCGAGCACGCCGTACATGCGGATGAGGCGCTGGTTGCCGGACGCCTCGACGATCCGCTTGTGGAACGCCGCGTCGCGCTTGAAGTAGGTCGAGTAGCGCGCGGACGGGATGGGCTCTGCGAAGGTCTCGAAGAATCGACCGAGCTCGCGTTCCGCCTTGGCGTCGCCACTGGCCGCGAGATGGTCGATGCCGAGCGGCTCCAGCGCCCGACGCAACTCGAACAGCTCTCGGACGTCGTGCTCCGTGAATGCCGCGACGACCCAGCCATGGCGGCCGCGGGGCTCGACGAGTCCTACGGCCTCGAGCCGGTGCAGCGCTTCCCGCACGGGCGTGCGGCTCACGCCGAGCAGTTCGCCCAGCGACCTGTCGCTGTACGCCTCGCCAGGACGCATCTCGCCGGCGACGATAGCCGCCGAGATGGATTCGAACGTGCGGTTCCCGAGATGAACGGTCTCGATGCGCTGCAGAGCCATCTTCTCTCCCTCACGGAACGGCCCCATATGGTATTCCACGGTGGGTATACCAAAAGATACGCGAATCAAGGAGAAGTTCCATGGCTTTCAGCGGTCTGACCCGCGAATCGGACGCCGCCGTCGAACCCCAGGAGTGGGGCCGACTGGAGTGGATGGTCGCCGGTCGCCTCGGCAACTCGGAGCGGATGACCGTCGGCAAGTGCTTCATCGACCCCGGGCAGGCGAATCCGCTGCACCACCACCCCAACTGCGACGAGGTGCTGCACGTGCTGAAGGGCGAGATCGAGCACCGCGTGGACGACGAGGTGTTCCGCATGAGCCCGGGTGACACTGTCTCCATCCCACAAGGCGCACGCCACAACGCGCGGAACCTGGGCGCCGATCAGGCCGTCCTGCTCATCTCGTTCTCCACCTCCGACCGCGAGACCATCGGCGAGTAGAAGGCGCTTGCGCCGAGTCCTTGCTGGTATACGATATTCCGGTATACCGGCCTCCCGGCCGCCCGGTCCCCAGGGACCGGGATAGCTCAGACCCCCCAGGTCGGCCATCAATGGAGATGAACATGGATCGTCAACTGTCTCGCCGCCAGATCCTCGGAACGGGTCTGTTCCTCGGGTCCGCCGCCCTCCTGGCCGCCTGTGGCAGCCCCGCTCCCCGGGCGAGTTCCAGCAGCGGGAAGCCGTCCGGAACCCTGCGGATGTCCTGGTGGGGTGCAGACGACCGCCACGAGCGGACGCAGGCCGCGCTCGCCGCCTTCGAGGAGCGTTACCCCGGCGTCACGGTGAAGGCCGAGTTCACCGGCGACTTCCAGGGGTACGCGGACAAGCTGTCGACCCAGATCGCGGGCAACAGCGCCCCCGACGTGATCCAGATGTCCGGCCAGTTCATCGCCGCCTACGCGACACGCGGCGCGCTGCTCGACCTGAACCAGTACATGCCGCCGATCGACGTGGCCGCCTGGGACAAGGCGGCCGTCGCGGAGGCGACCTACGACGACGGTGTACGCGGACTCTCGGTGGGCCGAGACGGCTACGCGTGCTTCTACGACAAGGGCGAACTGGACGCGCTCGGAATCGCGACGCCCGCCCCGGACTGGAACTGGGACGACTTCGAGTCGATCCTGAGCGACGTCGTCTCGGCGGGAGGCAAGTACCGCTACGGCTGCTCGGACGGCGGCGGGCGCTACGAGGTGCTCACGGTCTTCCTGAGGCAGAACGGCTCGGATCTCTTCATCGACGACAAGCCGGCCTTCACCGCCGATCAGGTGGCCGACCTCTGGGACTACTGGGGCGGACTCCGCGAGAAGGGCCTGATCGTCACGCCCGACATCCAGGCCGCGTGGACGAAGGCACTCGACGCGACTCCGCTCGTGCAGGGTCTCGCAGCGTTCGAATTCGCGAGCTCCAGCACGCTGCTCAACCTGCGCAGCCTCGTGCCGAGCGAGGTCGGCATCAATCCGCTCCCCTACTCCACCGACGGGGAGGCGGGGCAGGTGGTCCGGTCCCCCATGTACTTCAGCGCGTACGGCCGTTCCAAGAACCCGGACGCCGCCGCACTGCTCATCGACTTCCTGCTGAACGACCCGGAGGCGGCCGAGATCCTCGGCACCACCCGGTCGATCCCGACCTCGCCGGAGGCGCGCGACGCGATCGCGGACCTGCTCACCGACGACGACAAGGCGTCGGCGGCCTACCTCGACGTCCTGGACGAGGCGGGCGCCGTGCCGATCTCGCCGCTGCCCGCCGCATTCAACGACTTCGACGCCGCACTCATCCGCACCTACCAGGAGGTGATGTTCGGCAGGACATCCAGCAAGGAGGGGGCGAAGCGCCTGGTCGACGAGGCCGACCGGCTCTTCGCATGACGCAGACCGCACAGGCGTTCGTCGAGAGGACGGTCACCACCCCGCCCGCGGTTCCACGGTCGAGGTGGGACCGCCAGAGCCGGGCGGAGAACCGAGCGGCGTACCTCTTCCTCTCTCCGTGGATCATCGGCATGGTGGCCATCGTCGCCGTGCCGATGATCATGTCGCTGTACCTGTCGTTCACCGACTACAACCTGCTGCAGGCACCCGAGTGGGTGGGGCTCGACAACTACACCCGGCTGCTCGAGGACCCCCGCTACCTGCAGGCACTCGGGGTGACCGCCACCTACGTGGCGGTCTCGGTTCCCCTGCAGCTGGCCTTCGCGCTGGCGTTGGCGATGATCCTCAACCGCGGCCTGCGCGGCCTCACCTTCTACCGCGGCGCGTACTACCTGCCGTCGCTCATCGGGGCGAGCGTCGCCATCGCCATCCTGTGGCGGAACCTGTTCGGCACGGACGGGCTGGTGAACGACGGGCTAGCACTGTTCGGGATCGAGACGCGCAGCTGGATCTCCGATCCGGACACCGCACTCGGAACGCTGATCCTCCTCAACATCTGGACGTTCGGCGCTCCGATGATCATCTTCCTGGCGGGTCTGCGCCAGATACCGGCGGTCTACTACGAGGCGGCGGCCGTCGACGGGGCCGGCCCGATTCGACGGTTCGTCAACGTGACCTTCCCGCTGCTGACGCCGATCATCTTCTTCAACGTCATCCTGCAGGTGATCAACGCGTTCCAGGCCTTCACGCAGGCGTTCGTGATCAGCGGCGGCACCGGCGGTCCCGTCGATTCCACGCTGATCTACTCCGTGTACCTCTACTCCGAGGGCTTCGTGAACTTCCGCATGGGCTACGCGTCCGCGATGGCGTGGATCCTCGTCGTCATCATCGCCGCGCTCACCGGCATCAACTTCCTCCTTTCACGATTCTGGGTTCACTATGAGGACTAGCACCGCCGGTCGATCCAAGGGCGCGATGATCGCCCGCGGGCTGACGGCTCACTCCGGTCTCCTCCTGTTCGGGCTGCTGATGCTCTATCCCGTTCTGTGGATGATGAGCAGCTCCTTCAAGACCGAGGCCACGATCTTCTCGAGCCCGGGCCTCTGGCCCACCGATTTCACCTTCGACAACTACGCGAAGGGCTGGTCGGCTTTCGAACCGGGCTTCGGCACGTTCTTCGCGAACTCGTTCCTGATCACCGCGCTGTCGATCATCGGCAATCTGGTGTCGTGCTCGCTGGCGGCGTTCGCCTTCGCGCGATTGGAGTTCCGCTTCAAGCGCACCCTGTTCGCCCTGATGCTCCTCACGATCATGATCCCGATCCACGCCATCGCGGTGCCCCAGTACCTCCTGTTCACGCAGTTGGGCTGGGTGAACACCGTTCTTCCGTTGGTGGTGCCGAAGTTCCTCGCCACCGACGCCTTCTTCGTGTTCCTCATGACGCAGTTCATGAGGAACCTCCCGCGTGAGTTGGATGACGCGGCGAAGATCGATGGCTGCGGCTTCTTCAGCATCTTCTGGCGCATCATCCTGCCGCTCCTGCTGCCGGCCATCGCGACCACGGCGATCTTCACGTTCATCTGGACGTGGAACGACTTCTTCACGCCGCTCCTGTACTTGAACGACCCTGCCGCGTACACGGTGCCCCTCGGCCTGCGGGCTTTCCAGGACTCGTCGGGCGACAGTTCCTGGGGTGCGCTCTTCGCCATGTCGACGCTGGCGATCGGACCGGTGCTCGGCTTCTTCATCCTGTGCCAGCGCTTCCTCATCAACGGCATCGCCACAACCGGTCTGAAGGCGTGAGATGACGCCCATCCTCACTCTCCAAAGCGACATGTGCGGCACCAGCCTCGACGATGTGCTGTCCTTCAACGCCGGGCTCGGGATCTCCGCTATCGACGCGAAGACGGGCTTGGCGGGGGAACCCGTCGAGGCCCTGACTGTGGAGGCCGCGCGCGAGTTCCGACGGAAGCTCGTCGACCACGGCGCGTACCTGTTCGCCTTCTCCACATCTCTCCTGCACGTCGACGTCGCCGCCGTGGACGCTCTGCGCGGCGAGGCCGAGCGGGTTCGCGCACTCCTTCCGGTCCTGGAAGCGCTCACCCCGCGCTACGTGCGGGTGCTGGCGCCGACGATGGGGAACCGCGCGGGCGCCAGTGCGTCGAGCGAGGGCTTCCCGGTCGGTCCCGTCAGCGACGTGATCGTCGAGATCGCGAGGGTGTGCGCGGAGGCGGGCGCGGAGCTGCTCATCGAGAACGGGCCCGAGGCGAGCATCGTGTCCTCCCCTGCAGACGCCGTCAGTCTCTTCTCCGGGCTCGCCGCACGCGAGCCGCGGGTCCACGCCATCTGGGACGTGCAGAACATGTGGCAGTGCGGCTGGTTCCCGACAGCGGCGGACCTCCCCGCGATGGCGCCGTTCACGCGATACGTCCACGTCAAGGGTGGCCGAACGGACGACGGCGCCGCTCCGGGCCCGCTGATGTGGGCGTCGGCGCTGGAGGATGCCAGTTGGCCGGTCGACGATCTCCTGAACGCCGTGACGGCGACGGCCACTGTGGAAGCGGTGGCACTGAATCCCTCGCATGGGCGGATGCCGGAGGGCGTCACCGCCGCGGCGCTCCGGGATCGGGATATCGCCTACCTGCTGCCCAGACTCCAGACCGAACGACTGAGCGGCGTCGCATGACCCGGGTGGCGGTCATCGGGGCGGGCGCGTTCGCGCAGGTGCACCTCGGCATCCTGCAGGAGCTCCCCCGAGTCGAACTCACCTGGATCTGCGATCCCAATGGGGATGCGGCGGCGGCAGCAGCCGAGCGGTTCGGGGCGGCCCGGTCCACGCCCGACTACCGGGAAGCGCTCGCGGATGACTCAGTCGACGCCGTCGACATCGTCACCCCCAATCACCTGCACGTGGGAATCGCGATCGCCGCGGCCGAGGCCGGCAAGCACGTCATCTGCGAGAAGCCTCTCG